>NZ_LWGF01000050.1:0-707 GCF_001635355.1 Oleiphilus sp. HI0125 | reverse complement strand
TTTGTAAAATGAGATAAATGCGACGCTTTGGAAACCTAGCTAACCATTAGTCAGCGAGGCTTGTCTCATCGTACCAAAATTTGATGGGATGAGTCGTAAACACTTCAGCAACTTCAGGGTTTGTAGGGAGCTCAAATAGCCCCATTGTAGCAATCGCTCTTATGACCGCCTCGTCATATTCGTCGTTTCCAGACGGGGTAATAATATCGGCAGAAGCAATTCGCCCACTTGAATGTAGAAGTATGACTACTTCCCCAAAGTATTTGTTCCCATCCTTTTTCGGCGGATTCAAATTACGTATGACTGCATCAACAAACGTTTTGGCTGATTGAACAAATACCTGTTGCTCAACAGGCTCCAACGCGGCCATTAACTGGCGAGCCTTACGCGTACGATCAGCGACTTGCTCTGCGATATTTTGTGTAGCAACAACCGTTCTATCGAGCGCACGGTCATCAAGTTGCTGCATACTGCCGAATCTCTTAGCCAAAAGGCCGTCCTGTATTTTTTGTAGGTCTTGAGCTGACTTACCTTTAACAAGCTCTGCAAGCTCTTGTGCCTTAAGTGCTTTCTTGGCTTGTTCTGCTTTCTTGGCTTGTTCTGCTTTCTTGGCTTGTTCTGCTTTCTTGGCTTGTTCTGCTTTCTTGGCTTGTTCTGCTTTCTTGGCTTGTTCTGCTTTCTTGGCTTGTTCTGCTTTCTTGGCTTGC
>NZ_LWGF01000049.1:0-644 GCF_001635355.1 Oleiphilus sp. HI0125 | reverse complement strand
AAGGAAATCCAGTATTCCTTGACGGGACTGAAACCCCATTCCAGGTGTTCTTGCCAGCGAATGCAAGTTTGACTTTGCGTGACGGTGATCAAGTAACACAAGGTGAGATCATTGCTCGTATTCCTCAGGAATCATCGAAGACGCGTGACATCACGGGTGGTCTACCGCGCGTAGCAGACTTGTTCGAAGCGCGTAAGCCAAAAGAATCGTCGATTCTTGCTGAGATTTCAGGTGTGGTTAGCTTTGGTAAAGAGACCAAGGGTAAGAAGCGTCTTGTTATAACACCTAAAGACGGATCTGATGCTTATGAAGCATTGATTCCAAAGCATCGTCAAATGAACGTGTTTGAAGGTGAAAGTGTAGAGAAGGGTGAGGTGATCTCTGATGGCCNATCAAATCCACACGACATTTTGCGTCTTCTAGGTGTTGTTGAGCTTGCTAAGTACATTACAAACGAAGTGCAAGACGTATACCAACATCTTGTGCAGAAACACCTAAGCCGTCTTCTAAACCAGAACCTTTAGTCTTCTTAGCCTTACGTTCAGCATGGTATGCCAAACCAGTACCAGCTGGGATAAGACGACCAACAACAACGTTCTCTTTAAGACCTCGTAAGAAGTCACGTTTACCAGTCACAGCACCTT
>NZ_LWGF01000048.1:0-1476 GCF_001635355.1 Oleiphilus sp. HI0125 | reverse complement strand
CTTAACCTTGAGCGTGATTCTGTAGGTGTCGTTGTATTAGGTGACTACAATGGCCTAGCAGAAGGTCAGAAAGTACGTTGTACTGGTCGTATTTTGGAAGTGCCAATCGGTGAAGCGCTTCTCGGCCGTGTTGTTGACGCACTTGGTAACCCAATCGATGGCAAAGGTCCTATCGAAACAAACATGACGGCTCCTATCGAAGTCGTTGCACCAGGCGTAATCGCGCGTAAGTCTGTTGACGAGCCAGTTCAAATCGGTCTTAAGTCAATTGACTCAATGGTGCCAATCGGTCGTGGTCAGCGTGAGTTGATTATCGGTGACCGTCAAACAGGTAAAACTGCGATTGCAATTGATGCAATCATCAACCAAAAAGGTACAGGCGTTAAGTGCATCTACGTAGCGGTTGGTCAGAAGCAGTCTTCTATCGCAGCAGTAGTACGTAAGCTTGAAGAGCACGGTGCAATGGATCACACCATCATCGTTGCGGCAGGTGCAGCAGATCCAGCAGCAATGCTTTTCTTAGCGCCATACGCTGGTACTACAATGGGTGAATACTTCCGTGACCGTGGTCAGGATGCATTGATCGTATTTGATGATTTGACTAAGCAAGCTTGGGCATACCGTCAAATTTCATTGCTTCTTCGTCGTCCACCAGGTCGTGAAGCATATCCTGGCGACGTATTCTACTTGCACTCACGTCTTCTAGAGCGTGCATCGCGAGTTAGTGAAGAGTACGTAGAGCAGTTCACTAATGGTGAAGTTAAAGGCCAAACAGGTTCTTTGACAGCGCTACCAGTTATCGAAACACAAGGTGGTGACGTATCTGCATTCGTACCCACTAACGTAATTTCGATCACTGATGGTCAGATCTTCCTAGAAACTAACCTATTTAACGCCGGTATTCGTCCAGCGATGAACGCAGGTATTTCGGTATCTCGTGTAGGTGGTGCAGCTCAGACCAAAATTATTAAGAAACTTGGCGGTAACGTCCGTCTAGCACTTGCTCAATATCGTGAGCTTGCAGCGTTTGCTCAGTTTGCTTCTGACCTTGACGAAGCAACTCGTAAGCAATTGGAGCACGGTCAACGTGTAACGGAGCTCATGAAGCAGAAGCAGTATAGCCCGCAGAGCGTTGCTGAAATGGGTGTTGTACTTTACGCAGCCAATGAAGGTTTCCTTGATGATGTACCAGTGAACAAAGTTGTAGCATTTGAAGAAGCATTGCTTTCTTACATGAACGCTGAACAAGCTGATCTTATGAATAAGATCAATGAGAAAGGCGACTACAACAATGATATCGCAGACGGTATCAAGAGTTCTTTGGAGACATTTAAGTCTACCCAAACTTGGTAATTAGATGGGCTTGCCCGTTTAATCGAGTTTTTTAATCAGACTTTATAGGCAACTAACAATGGCCGTTGGTAAAGAAATACGAAATCAAATCTCTAGCGTTAAAAGCACGCAAAAGATTACTAG
>NZ_LWGF01000047.1:0-1025 GCF_001635355.1 Oleiphilus sp. HI0125 | reverse complement strand
AAAGCCTGGGCAACAGTCTGTAAATGGTAGGTCGTTATCCACTGTTTTAGGTACACCAATACAAGTAATTGGGTAACCCATTTTTTCACTTAGTTGGCTTACTTTGTATGCAGTATCTTGGCTATCGCCACCGCCGTTGTAGAAGAAGTAGCCAATGTTGTGTGCTTGGAATACTTCGATCAAACGCTCATATTCACGCTTGTTTTCTTCAAAGTTTTTTAGCTTGTAACGGCAAGACCCAAATGCGCCACTTGGTGTGTGCTTGAGTGCAGCAATATCTTCTACAGATTCAATGCTTGTATCGATCAATTCTTCACGCAATGCGCCAATGATACCATTGCGTCCCGCATATACTTTGCCAATTTTATCGCTATGTTGGCGGGCAGTTTCAATAACGCCACAAGCAGAAGCGTTGATAACGGCAGTAACACCGCCAGATTGAGCATAAAATGCATTCTTGATCGACATTGATAAACCTATAGGTCGTGAGTATGAAATTTGCGCGCATTATACGCGAATATATCGATGTGTCATGGTGAGAAAGTAAAGCCTTATAAAAAATTTCAATCGCGAATTTACAGGCTGTATTAATGGCTATAAAAATAATTAGATTGCTTCACCTAAGTGCTAGCCGATATAGTTTCGCGCTGAGACTTTAGGTCTCTAGAAATCTAATTGGCAAGGAATGCCAAATCATAAATTACTCTCAAAAAAAGGATCTTGTGTGAGTCATTCTTCGTGGACGAGTACCGCTCAGTCGGTCGACTCGGGTTTAGTTTGTTTAGTGATGCTGGCGCGGTTTTATCAGGTCGCAGCCGATATGCTCCATCTACTGATCGAGTTTTTTATGTCCCCCTTGTTGCGATATCAGCATAAAGGCCTTCGGGAGCGTTAGCAGTTGAGTGCGCGCTAAAGGCACACTTATGCATGTGTAATGAGATCTAAATGTTCGGGGCTGCTCAAGTGCGACACATGATTAAAGCTAGAAACGTATCTTTTATCGCCCTTAATAAATAGCTCCGTAA
>NZ_LWGF01000046.1:0-1139 GCF_001635355.1 Oleiphilus sp. HI0125 | reverse complement strand
AAAAACAAGTATATTCATGTAATACTGACCTACTTAAAAACTCACGCCTAACTAACAGTTATTCTCCAACATGCATTGAGGCGATCGCACAATGAATCAGGAAAGTTTATTTAATGAAAGCCTTCCAAAGCAAAATGAACCAGAACTGATTCAGTTGTCAGGGGGTAATCTTTCATTTTTTTCGCCGTTTCTCGATGACCATACAGCCGGGCAACTTTTTCAAATTCTATTGGATGAACTGAATTGGCAACAACCAGAAATACGAGTTTATGGCCGCTATCAACGTATTCCAAGGCTGCAAGTTTGGATGGGAGATGCGGAAAATAGCTACAACTACTCCGGCAAATTATTCCAGCCGACACCTTGGCATGATGCAGTGTTAACCATCAAAGAGCGAGTCGAAATACTGACCAGTTGCGCTTACAACTCAGTATTGATCAATCAGTACCGAGACGGGCAAGATTCCGTTTCTTGGCATAGCGACGATGAGTCAGAGCTGGACTCTGATACTCCAATCGCATCGGTATCGCTTGGTATAACACGAAAGTTCGAACTCAAGCCAAATGATGGCATCGAAACCAAACAGTCGATAGAGCTAAAACACAACACCTTGTTGGTGATGTCACCAGACGTTCAAACTCACTGGAAGCATCAGATACCCAAACAACGACATATAAAAGAGCCTCGAATCAATTTAACATTTCGCAAAATCAACTAAGGCGCTACGCACCTTCTTGTTCATTTTCTGCAGTACGCAATGCATCGAACTTTTGCAAAATAGATCCATACATTGATCGAACAGGATAATTTCCATCCTTATCTTTAACCCCCGGATGCTCTCCTAACAATAATTCAAGCGCTTCATCTACCCGTTCAACTGTGTAGATATGGAAGCGCTTGGCTTTGATTGCATCGCGAACTTTTTTACTCAACATCAAATTGATCTGGTTAGTAGAGGGCAAGATAACAGCTTGCTCTCCCGTCAAACCAAGAATCTCACATGCATCAAAGAAGCCTTCAATCTTCTCGTTCACACCGCCAACTGGCTGAACCTCACCAAATTGATTCACCGAGCCGGTTACAGCAAAATTTTGCTTAATTGGCCGTTCACCTAACGAAGAAACTAACGCGCATAATTC
>NZ_LWGF01000045.1:0-814 GCF_001635355.1 Oleiphilus sp. HI0125 | reverse complement strand
CATTGTGACGACAAATATTATCGAATTCATATCCCCGTAAGCCAAAGACGAAATCGCCGATCCCGGGCAATATCCGTATAAGGCCCAACCAATACCAAACAATATCGCGCCACCAATAAGTCTTTTATCGATAATCGTTTTCGATGGTAAGTGTAAATCTTCGTCAAAAACTGGACGAGGCTTATTCTTCATATACTGATAAACAGGGAAGCTCACTAGCAATCCTCCTCCCATTACGAACATCAGCGTAATATCCCATGCACCGAACAAATCTAAGAATCCAATAACTTTTTGCGTATCTGTCATCCCAGATAAAGCCAAACCAGCACCAAATAAAATGCCAGCAAACAAACCAACTAAATTTTTCATGCTTAAGCTCCCATCACGTGACGTACGATAAATACTGTAACAAAACCCGCAGCCATAAACGTATAGGTCGCAATAATCGAGCATTTAGATAAGCGCGCCATACCGCATATTCCGTGACCACTGGTACAGCCTGAACCAACCTTGATTCCAAACCCCACCAATAAGCCCGCTACAATTGCTAGAGTAATAGAGCCTTCTGGAGCATCAGGTATCGGTAAACCTCCAAATTGATGAACAATAATTGGACCTAGCACTAGGCCAACCAAAAACAAATTTGCCATAAATCGTCACTAACGTCGCCTTTCAATAGCCCCGTCATTGTCGAAAACAAAACACCTGACACGCCCGTTATTCGTCCTAGCAAAACTAATAAAACAGCTGCAGCAGCACCAATTAATGACCCACCTTCCAAGGCAGGAATATACGCTTCCATAAAACACCACAA
>NZ_LWGF01000044.1:0-1450 GCF_001635355.1 Oleiphilus sp. HI0125 | reverse complement strand
TCTTATCACGTACACTCTGTTCTTCGGGTGTTTCACTCTCAACAATGAGCCGAAGTTTTTTTTGTAGCGTAGGAAGGTGAAGGCGAAACTTTACTATTGGATCAAGATAGCTATGGCCGCTCTTGTACTGCTGAAATTCAAAGCCAACCTTTAAAAAGCTATTATTACTCGATTCGATCACTTCTTCATCGGCAAAAAAACTGTCGAGCCTTTTTGCCGTATCGCCGACGACATGCCCCCAATAATTGCGGTTTTCTGTAAGCCATGTAAGCGTTGGTGAATCTTGTTTTTCGGAAGGAATAGAGCTTCTATCTTTTGCTGAGGGGGAGGTAAATTCGACATCATTAGCACTTGATGTAAATGCGCACATCAATAGCGCGACAGCAGTAATACTCGCACTAAAAATACTTGGCGATTTGACGCGCTTGCTCATCCAGTGTGGCACGCTTTTCTTGTCTTCCCATGAGTCCAGTGACATGCAGTGCTAGTTTAGGCAATGATCGTAAAAAGTCATGCTTTTTGCGAGGAATTATATGAAGGTGGATGTGCGGAACTGTTTGATTAGCAGCTTTGCCATCATTTAATAGAATATTACAGCCATCCTCTCCAAAGCCTGCTCTAATCATTGCGCTCATCACCTTACGTCCTAAATCGAAGAGTTTGGACTGATGTTCGTCTGATAGCGCTGAAATCCGATCGTGATGAGCGCGAGGTATGATTAAAACATGCCCAGAACTTAGGGGGTAAGCATCCATAATAATCATGAAGTGTTCATCTTCATAAATCACGCTGGCCGGCAATGCACCGTTATTAATCGCGCAAAATGGACAGGGTCGACGACTCATATTATTGAAGGCTTTCAGAAGTGTTAGATGCGCTTTGCGCTTCGGCGATTTCCCATTCGTCTTGGCTTTGAGAAGCGATGCTGTACTCCTCTGAAGCCCAAGCGCCGAGATCAATTAATTTACAGCGTTCGCTACAAAATGGACGCTCTTTATTCTTCTCTTCCCATGTAACAGGGTCTGCGCAGGTTGGACAATTAACGATTAGAGGAGAGTTGTTTGACATTTATTTTGACTCGGCAAGTTTGAGATATTCTTCGTGTTGTGAGTCTACCATGGCGTTCAGGTGGTCTAAATCACCATCGTTTAAAATAATGTCGTGAGCACGCTCTTGTTTCATTTTTCTAGGCATTTGAGCAGCAATGATTTTCCCTATGTCTTCTTCTGAAGCGTTATCTCGCGTGGCTGCACGGATTTTTTGATCTGCCTCGGTGGCGTCAATTAATAATGTGCGCGTGCAGAGCCGGCTTTGTTTTGTTTCGAATAACAAAGGCGAGACTAGAATTGCGTAAGCTGATTCTGCTTGGCTAAGCTGTCGAATAATCTCAGATCGAATAAGTGGATGTAAAAGAGTTTCGAGCCAGCGCTTCGCATTGCTGTCAGAAAAG
>NZ_LWGF01000043.1:0-683 GCF_001635355.1 Oleiphilus sp. HI0125 | reverse complement strand
CTTACAGCATGACCGGCTGGCGTATTGGTTACGCAGCAGGGCCTCAAAAAGTCATTGCAGCAATGAAGAAGATTCAATCACAAAGCACCTCAAATCCAGCATCTATCTCACAAGCTGCCGCTACCGCTGCACTAACTGGTGATCAGGAGTGCGTAGATGCAATGGTCGTTGAATTCAAAAAGCGCCATGACTACCTTGTCGAAGCGCTGAATGACATCAATGGCGTCAATTGCCTTGCCGGTGACGGAACGTTTTATGTATTCCCTGACTTCAGCAGTGCAATTGAACAGAGTTCTGCAAACTCAGATATCGAACTAGCCGAATTACTCCTTTCAGAAGCTGGTGTCGCATTAGTGCCAGGCTCTGCGTTTGGTTCGCCAGGGTGTATGAGACTCAGCTTCGCGACGAGCATGGAAGTCCTTCAAGATGCTGTTTCAAGAATCAAAAAAGTTCTTGGATAAACGCTTGACCAAGGAGCGTTAGATCATTACTATACGCGCCTCTTATGAAGTTCCCCGATAGCTCAGTTGGTAGAGCAACGGACTGTTAATCCGTGGGTCGCTGGTTCAAGCCCAGCTCGGGGAGCCAATTTGATAAGACATATTCTTAAAAGACGTCAGTGAAAACTGTACGTCTTTTTTTTATGCCTGCAATTTATGCATACAACGAATCCGTGGTAAACC
>NZ_LWGF01000042.1:0-889 GCF_001635355.1 Oleiphilus sp. HI0125 | reverse complement strand
GCGAGATCATACGCACCCCAAGAGTTGTACAAATATGCGCTTAAGCCAACTAAAGCCAAAGCAGCGACGATTAAACTGATAAAGGTTGTTGATGTCGCTCTATCTAGGTTGTCGGTACGAGCCTGTACGTTCTTTGCATCACCAAGGAGCGTTGCCTCTAGCTCTTTCTTAATTTCTTCAAACTGAACCTGATCAATTGCATCTGAACGCAGCTCAGCATTGAGCTCTCTGAGACGTTCTTTGTATGCTCTAACGTTCGCGCGCACCCGCGCCTCGTCCGCCGTATCAACGGCAATTTCTTCAAGCTTATGCCTTTTGAACCAGGGGTGAAGTACTATCCATACAGCAACAAGAGAAAGGATTGAGGCTATTATCCAGAATTGGGTCATTGATGACTTTGCCTATAGAAATTAAATAGATGGATGACTAATCGTCAGAATATTTTTTTAACAAGGCTTCGAGTTCAGCTTGATCATCTGAATTATCCACCTTCAATGAGGAACCAGTACTTCCAGTAGCACCATTAGTATCTACAGATATCCGTTTACTTCTGGAGATACCAATAATCGCAATCAGACCTATCGCGATAAATACCCATGGCCCATACCACAACAAATACGTCTCTGATCGCACTGGAGGCTTATAAGTAACAAATTCGCCAAATCTTTGAATCATAAAGTCGACGACTTCATCATGGCTATGTCCATCTTCAACCAGTCTGTGTACTTGCGCGCGCATATCTTGAGCAATCGGCGCATTTGAATCGGCAATATCCTGATTTTGGCACTTAGGGCAACGCAATTCACGGGTTAGAGCTTGATAAGATTCTAGCTTCGTTTCAGAACTAAATTCATATACATCAATGTCGGCATTAAGTGACTCAAAGCCA
>NZ_LWGF01000041.1:0-615 GCF_001635355.1 Oleiphilus sp. HI0125 | reverse complement strand
ATTACGCATTAGGCCGGGACTGTTTGTCTCGGCTTAGTTTCTAACCATGTCAAACTCTCGCTAAAAAGCGCGTTTTAAATCATTGATTCCATTCTTTTTGTCCCTTCTACCCGTTATACTATGCGCCCGTTTTAAGGGCTAGTTTTTTAGCTTTCAGTTGATTTAAGAGGTACGTGTTTTGAAAACACTCAAATTGGGCATATGCGGTCTTGGTACTGTAGCGAGTGGCGTGGTTAATGTTTTAAATCGAAATCGTGAAGAGATTTCAGCACGCACGGGTTGCTCGATTGAAATTATTCAGATTGCTTCGCGCACGAAGAAAGACAATTGTGATTTGACAGGTATCGACTTTACAACGGATTTGAACGCTGTTGTAACAAACCCCGAAGTAGATGTTGTGCTTGAGTTGATTGGCGGCTACAGCCCTGCAAAAGAGTTAGTAGAGACGGCTCTTCAGGCAGGTAAGCACGTTGTAACGGCTAACAAGGCTTTGATTGCAGAGCACGGCAATGAACTATTTGCTTTGGCTAATTCTGCGGGAGTTAGTCTTTGTTACGAAGCGAGCGTTGCAGGTGGTATCCCGATTATTAAATCGGTACGCGAAGGCTTGGCGGC
>NZ_LWGF01000040.1:0-1125 GCF_001635355.1 Oleiphilus sp. HI0125 | reverse complement strand
AGTGGGGTGTTGTGGCATTGGTGCGGGTAAAAAGGTTGTTCCCTAGTTGGTAATAGAAAAACAAATAAGAATGATTTGCATTTGTATTGATACTTCCTTGTTTAGTTGGTAATCTCGCGCCCTCTAAAATTAATACCACGCGCTTAGATTCGGTTTGAGCGTTATAAAGAGTAAGTAATCACATAAATGAATAAGACGTTATCCCTTACTGCTGCAAGTATGTTGTCTGTGTGTAGCACGGTAACCACGGCTGAGACGACACAAACTGAAGTCAAGACAGATTCCTTTCAAGCAGAAACTGTTGTCATTACAGGCTCTAGAACTGAGAAATTGCTTCTCGAATCGCCAGTGCGTGTAGAGGTGATTTCGCGCGAGGAGATAGTGCTAAAAAATGCACGTGATCTAAGTGAGGCGATTAAAGATGTGCCAGGGCTTTTGATTAAGTCGATCCATGGTAAGTCAGGCTCTGAGGTATGGATGCAGGGTGTCGATGCTAAACGAGTCATTGTTTTAATCGATGGTGAGCGCGTCTCCCAAAGTACGAATTCTGGTACTGACTTAACTCAAATTGGTCTTGCTAATGTCGAGCAAATTGAAATCGTCAAGGGGGCTACTTCCGCTTTATACGGCAGCAACGCAATTGGAGGAGTGGTTAATGTCATTACGACTGATCCCGCTGGCGGATTGTCATATACCGTAAAGGGAGATGTAGGTAGTTACGGAGAGCAGAATGTATCCGACAACCAGCTAGATGCCGCCGTTCGCTCGAGCGCTGGTTGGCTAAGTTACAAAGAGGAAGCGTTTGATTTAGAGTTCAGTTATGACGTTCGAGATAGTGATGGTTTTACGACAGATGTAGCAACTTGGGATAAACAAGGCCCTTCGGGTACGAGATTAAATACAAGCGCTGAGATTGGTTTTTCACCGGTCGATAATGCACGTATTTTTACATCTTTTGCTACCTATACTGAGGATCTTAATACGCCTTCTACAGGCGCGGCTCCAGCCCGTCTTCAAACCGAGAAAACTGAAGAAGTGGAGAGGTACACATATCGCTTGGGTGGTGACTTGTCTTTAGAAAACGATGATATTTTCGTTCGTTATTTCTACGAAGATTTTCAGAAT
>NZ_LWGF01000039.1:0-1611 GCF_001635355.1 Oleiphilus sp. HI0125 | reverse complement strand
AACAGTACAGATATTTGGCTTGGATCAACCGAGGTAATCTCAAGGCAATAACACACAACCGAATTCGCGGATGAACCACGCCCTTGATACAAAATCCCTTGTCGCTTAGCGAACATCACCACGCCATGAATCGTTAGAAAAAAGAACGGATAATTCAGCTCTTCTATCAACTTAAGCTCTTTGTCGATAATCGCCTGAATCTCGTCACTAATGCCCTCAGGAAATCGAAATGCGATACCTTTATCGACGAGTTTTCGCAGATAAGACATTGGCGTCTCATTTTTAGGAACTAACTCGTGTGGATACTCATAACGCAGCTCCGCCATATCAAACACACAATGCTGAGCAATCAGCACGCTTTCATATAGCAGAGCTTCATCAAAAATGGCATTGAGTTTTTTCTTAGAGCGCAAAGAACGCTCCGTATTTTTTAACAACAAATGCCCTGACTCTTGCAGGCTTATGCCATGACAAATCGCTGTGAGAGTGTGCTGTAAAGGCAAGCGCGTAGCAGAATGCATGAGCACTCCTCCGCACGCTGTAATCGGAATATGGAAGTGTTCAGCGAGTGCACGACAGTGCTGTGTATAATCTTTATCGTTGTGCTGCAAATGACGCTGAACACCCACCCAGAGACGCTCAGGATAATATTTCTTTAACCATGCTCCCCAATGTGCGTCATGATCATTTCCCTTCGGAAGCCAAATCGCAAAGCAGTGTTTGATAGACATCAAATCCCACTCAGATAATTCATAGCTTCCTTTATGTGCACGTCGTCTAGCATTGGTGATCAAACGACATAGCTCTGCATATGCCAAACGATTCGGACATAACAAAACAAGACTCAAGCTATCATCTAATCGCAACAAACTGCCCACAATTAATTGCACATTTAATTTATGTTGTTTGATGGCAGTAAACGCGCGTACAACACCAGCAACCGAGCACTCATCAGTGATAGCGATCGCGTCATAATTCAAAAAATTCGCTTGCATCACGAGTTCTTCAGGATGTGATGCACCCTCAAGAAAAGAAAAATTGCTCTGGCAAAACAGCTCCGCATATCGTCCGTACATCAGCTAAACATCCCATGCAAAAACCACTGCTGTTTAGGCGTTCGATATACCCATAACCAACGTCCGTTCTCAGCTCGCACAATAAAGTAATCTCGAATCATTGCCTGACCATCCCACCACCCAGTAGACAAACGCTCAGGCCCTTTAATGATGGCGACCTTTTCACGCAAAGGTTTCGGGCGTGGCAGAAGAATACTTGGTCGTAACAAGCTTTGATCAGGCTGAACCGTCGACGGTGCTTTTTCCAATGGTGTGCACAATGCAGAGCTAAGATGCGGCCGTGGGTCCTCCGTCACCTGTATGCCTTTCACAGACTCATTACCTAGTTTAGCTTGCAGCACAGACAAAAGCTCTAAAGGCGATAAAGCCCCCTGCTTACCATCAAATAAATCACTGACCTCGCCTTGCTTAGCCGCCACACGAACAGCACTCAAACTAATACGTATCACTGGAGAAGTCACTTTCATGGACTCAAGTTTCAATACGAATAAACTCAACCAAGCCTTACTTTGGTATTCACCGGCAGCAGAAGTCA
>NZ_LWGF01000038.1:0-764 GCF_001635355.1 Oleiphilus sp. HI0125 | reverse complement strand
ATTAGTATCAACGCCTTTGCGAAAGTTCTTCGCTGACGTTGCAAGATCGATCAAAGGTTGGAGGACACGCTTGTTCATCAACACAACAAATACGCCCATAAACCCGATGAGAACGAACAATGCTGACATTGATGTGAATGTACTTTGGTCTTGCGCACGCCTGTATGACTTTTCACGCTCGATTAGTAAGTGCCGCTCTTCTGCAATAAAGTCTGAGATAAGTTCTCTAATCTCGACCATTGTCTTACGCCCTAGATCACTCTTCACTAGATCGAGCGATTCATTATGCTTCCCCTCGTCAAGCAAACCAATAGTTTGTTGTAGCTCATCAAACTTCACATCGATCAGTGTCATCAACTTTGCTAAGCGGACTTGCTGATTAGGATTATCTGACGTTAAGACTTGAAGATTACTAGCGGCATCTTTCAATGCCTTGATTCCGAAAAAATAGGGCTTTAAATAATCACCGGCTTCAGTCAACAGATAACCTCGTTGGCCAGTTTCAGCATCTGTTATTTAGCTCATTAGTTCTGTCGATTTCTGAAGTACTTCATCCGTGTGCAGAACCCATGCCTCATTAGTAGTAGAAGTGTCGTGACTTTTATATAGGAGCAGGGCATTCAGAGCGCCAATCAGAAAAAAATAGCTGAGAAAAAGAAAACGGAGCGTTTGATCGTAAGGTTAGTCATTTGACGTGTTTGTTAGCTAAAGTATGACACAAGCATAATAAAAATTTACGCAAGCTCAATGATCAATCAGATTTT
>NZ_LWGF01000037.1:0-904 GCF_001635355.1 Oleiphilus sp. HI0125 | reverse complement strand
AAATAAATTCAATGAAATTGCATATTCCTAAAGAATTACCCAGCTTTGAAACGCTGTTAGCGAAACTTGTCGGCGAAAATTCAATTAGCGCTAGTGATTCCTCTTGGGATCATAGTAATGAATCCGTGATTCGAGAATTAGAAAAGTGGCTTTTGGGTTTAGGATTTCGCTGTGAAGTAATTCCGGTTGATCAACAGGCGGGAAAGTACAACCTTATCGCGACGCTTGGAACAGGCAGTCGAGGTTTAGTGTTGGCTGGGCATACTGATACGGTTCCTTATGATCAGGCAAGATGGAACTCAGACCCTTTTAAGTTGAGTTTCTCTGAGNGCAAGTACTATGGCTTAGGGACATGCGATATGAAAGGTTTCTTCCCTATCATAGTAGAAGCCTTAAAGAGTATGGATCAAGCGGAGTTAAATGAGCCCTTAATCATTGTTGCGACTGCTGATGAAGAAAGCTCAATGGCGGGAGCGCGACTGATCGCTCAGCAAGGTGAACTTCAAGCCCGAGCGGCAGTTATTGGGGAGCCAACAAGTATTCGACCTATTCGAATGCATAAAGGTATTCTCATGGAGGCGGTCGAATTTAGAGGTTGTTCTGGGCATTCTTCGAATCCAGACTTGGGGAATAGTGCCGTCAATGCAGTTCACGGATTTTTAGGAGAGCTTTTCGCATTTCGTTCCCGTTTGCAGGCAAACTATCAGAATGCGAATTTTGAAGTTTCGGGACCTACATTAAATGTCGGTGCAATACATGGGGGAGATAGCCCTAATCGGATTTGTGGACACTGTCAGATGAATTTTGATATCAGACCGCTTCCTGGGATGTCCGTTTCTTCACTTCATGCTGAGATAGATGCGTTAGTGAAACAGACAGGCTACAAATACAAGATCGATGTAAA
>NZ_LWGF01000036.1:0-854 GCF_001635355.1 Oleiphilus sp. HI0125 | reverse complement strand
ACGCAATTCACGGGTTAGAGCTTGATAAGATTCTAGCTTCGTTTCAGAACTAAATTCATATACATCAATGTCGGCATTAAGTGACTCAAAGCCAATAGCAAGGACAAAAAGCAGGACAAATCTCATTGGTATTTACTCCTTGAGCAGTGCGTTAAACCGCGGAGCCAATTGTACCTCCCAAACACGATGATTCACCTCACCGACATGTCGATAGCGTACTACACCATTTTGATCGATGATGTAGGTTTCTGGTGCACCATACACCCCTAAATCGAACCCGAACTTCCCTCGCGGATCAAATAGGTTCAACGAATAAGGATCACCAAGCCCGTCTAACCACTGTAACGCTTTCGCTCTATCATCTTTGTAATTCAGACCAATAATTGGAACACCTTGTTGTGCAAGTGCCATCAGATACCCGTGCTCACTCTTACAAGCTGGGCACCATGTTGCCCACACGTTAAGTAGCGAAGGCTTCCCACCTAAATCAGAGTTAGTGAGTAGTTTGCTTGGATATTCAAGCGATTGTAACGAAAATGTTGGGAGTGGATCGTTCAGGCGTGCTGTTTCTAACTTGCTCGGGTCTTTGCCCAAAGCTGTGTATAAAATAAGTCCTAGACCGACTGCTAACATCAAAGGGGTCAAGAATACGAGACGAGACTTCATTTACTTAGCAAACTCCGAATTTGATGGCATCACTACTTGGCTCACTTTTTCTTTAGGACGATAACGTTTATCAAACACAGCTAAGCCACCTGCAATAAACATGAAAATTGCGCCAAGCCAAATCCATCGAATGAGGGGCTTATATTGAACTCTCACGGCCCATGCACCGCCATCGAGCTCCTCTCCAA
>NZ_LWGF01000035.1:0-15063 GCF_001635355.1 Oleiphilus sp. HI0125 | reverse complement strand
TAAAAATATTTTTTAAAAACAGATAGTTATCGTTTTTTATTCGAGTTTTTTCCGCTTTTTTTAAGAAAAGGCTCAATTTGGAAAAACTGATTATGACTCGATAATTCGTATCATAATGGTTCTTAGCAAAAGTAAAACTTGTAATTTCCCCCCGGGGGAATTTATAAAAATATTATTTAAAAACAGATAGTTATCGTTTTTTTAGTCCAATTTTTTTCGAGTTTTTTAAGAAAAGGCTCAGTTAAACACCACGTTAAATTAGTTACTTAATATGAAAGAAATCTCATTTACGCAGCTTCAATATCAAACGGTGAAACATGAAGCGCATCTTTGTTCTGTCTCGCCTGCCACAGATCATAGGCATTTTGTAGACGTAGCCAATGGTCTGCAGAAGGCTTTCCAAAAGCTAGCTCTAGCCTTACTGCCATTTCTGGCGTCACAGATCCGCGCGCATTTAGAACCTTAGATAAAGTTTTTCTGCTCACGTCTAGATGACTTGCCACATCTGTTATCGTTAATCCAAGAGATTCGATAACGAGTTCTTTTAATACCTCACCGGGGTGAGCGGGATTAAACATAGACATTAGTGGTAATCCTCGTAATTCACGATCTCAACATCGCGGCCATCAAAGCGATAAGTCACTCGCCAGTTGCCACTTACTCTTACTGACCATATACCCTTACGTGCACCTTTTAACGGATGCATATGGAGACCTGGCAAATCCATATCATCGGGACATTCAGCCTGATCAAGGTTAGTCAGAATCAAACGCAGCTTCTTCTCATGCTTTTTCTGGATGCCGGAGGTACTTCCAGAGTCATAAAACTTCTGAAGCCCTTTGTGGAGGAAGCTTTTAATCATAGGTTACAAGTGTAACCCAAAAGGTTTCAGTGCGCCAAGCTTTAGTATTGTCCATAATGTTTCTCGTGCTTAATCAATAAGGCACATTAATGAACGAAGTTTTGGAGGTAAGTTATGTATTTCTCTGAAAAACAACTGAAACGCGAACCTTGGAACAAAGGGAAACTGGTAGGTCAAAAACTTCCATTGAAACAAGAGCATATATGGGCAATCAGAACACGGCTTGAGATGGCTGGAAAACTGCGAGACTTGGCGTTATTTAACTTGGCTTTGGATAGCAAATTACGTGGATGCGACTTGGTTAAACTAATGGTTCGCGATATTGCACGTAATTCCGAAGTGATGGTTAGAGCGCAAGTAATCCAACAAAAGACGCAACATCCAGTCATTTTCGAAATCACAAGAAAGACCCGTGAGACAATAGCGAACTGGATTGAGAGTCGTTCGCTAAGCTCCTTAGAGTATCTATTTCCGAGCAGATCAAAATTAGGAGAACATATTACAACTCGTCATTATGGCCGTATCGTAAAGAATTGGGTGACGAGCATAGATTTGGACCCAAGTGCATACGGTACTCATAGCATGCGCCGCACCAAAGCATCGATAATATACAAGCAAACTAAAAACCTACGTGCGGTGCAAATCCTCCTTGGTCATACAAGCCTTGAAAGTACAGTCAGGTACTTAGGAGTTGAGGTTGATGACGCATTGGAACTTGCGCAGAACATAGAGATTTAAATCACCACGTTCCATGGGGCTATCTGCGGATAGCCCTTTCTAACTCGACACCGAGTCAGCTTTATTGACGTGAGCGCGCATCAATTTGCAATTTTACTCAACCGCCACAACTGTCTTTTGCAGTGATGAGGTAATGTCCGCTTTTCATTCCTAGCACGCTTCAACAGTGTGTTTCTCCCCTTCCGGTCCGCCAAACACTTTTTATGCGTTTTTCCCATCACTACATCTCTTTAATCAGCTCAATTACTTCAGTACGACCGACAAAACTTGCAGCGTTCAGCGAATTAGGCGTAGGTCTCGCGCCATTAGCGATAAGTAGTTTTATAACTTCCATAGAACTACCAATAATGGCAGCATCTAATGGGCTACCTTTCCCTGGTGCGTAATATCCTGCATCCGCACCTTCTTTTAGCGCCAGTCTAACAGTATCTAGATCATTAAACCGGGCAGCAGTAATTAGTTTTTCCGTGGGCGTCATTCCCAAGTAAGGACTTTGCCTCACGTCAGGCAACTCGGGAAGCCGATCGGTGTCGCGTAATCCGATTATCAGTGTTTTATCTCCCTCGAACACGTACGGAGGGATAAATGTGTTATATGCGGCCGAATCGCCTGCAGCGCTCCCTGTGAGTTTCCCTTTCAAGATTCTACCAGCCCCGTCAAACGATGCGCCTACGCAGGGATCATAGAATACTACCCCTTCCGCATCGCGTTTTTCCGACGTTACAAGGCTCATCGTGCACCCGGAATGCGGGCTCCATCGGGCCAGGACAAAGAACTGTTCTTTTTTGGACCGGAACGGAAATTTCTCAGTTTTGGGTTGCCCCACAAACAACAGGCGCGTCCACACGTTAGACGAAGAAGCAAAATATGAAGCTTCAATAGATGATGTTAGATTTTCGCTTCGTGGATCCGCCAAGCGGGAACTATCAGTTTTTGATAGATTTTCAATATCTTTCGCAGTTCTCCGGTATACCGATACAGGTCTATCCACATAATCCACCGTAATGAGCTGGCCAGGCTCCATGTTTGACACGTTAACTTCGATAGATTTCTGTGCATCAGAAATTTGTTTGGCGATATAACCCGACGGGTAATCATCGGCATTTAAAGAAGCCGACCAGAAAGCGACCCCGAATAGAAATATAATTAGTTTAGGTATCTTCATCGGTTCTTCATTTTGTACGCGTAACAGTGTTGTTAAAGCCTTTTGGCCCGCTAAACAGTTTATCTGTGATTTGATTAACTCCAGTTTTCACCATCATGTCAGTTGCTTATGCTGACTGATGAGGCATTCGTCACTGGACAAAGCGGAGCGTTTGTTCGTTTTTTGTCTCGACTGAGCGGTCTAACGCTACTCTTCTTTTGTCTACTTGCGAATGAAAAACAAATGTCCGCTTTTCATTCTTAGTACGTATCAACGCCTTTAGCTGCGGCCGAGCACAGCGAGGTCCAGCCCAAGGTTCCCTTGGGCGATGCAGGCTAAACTTGTTAATGGATTCATAGTTTCACGAAACCCGATATCTTGAGCGCCACTATGAGCTATTGGCAGCAAGCATGCCACCAACGCAGCATATGCAAAAATTAAGTGTTTAGCGTTCTTATAAAACTGAAAGAAGTAATAAAAATATAAAGCTACCCAAATGAAGCCAGAAAGAGCGAGCATGGCCGCTTGGCTCTCTAGTGTTTTTGATACTACTGGCAACAATAAGAAGATTTCACACTTTAATATGATTTGGGCCAAGAGTGGTGCAACTAGTATTGTGATGATTGGGAAAGCTTTGGGTTTTAGTGCTAACAACAGCATTAAAACAAGGGACACATAGATATAAATAAACCAAAATTGTTTCTCGCCATAATGCCAAACACCATAGAGCGTATAAAAATACAAAGCTTCTGTTAACGTTACCGCTATAGCAACTACCAGCAGAACAATCCATGTTATTCGAGATGCTTTCATATGACCCCTAACATTTGTATAGTGAGACCCCCCTCATATGCATGACAGGTAGCCTCTTCCCTTTTCCATATACTACTTTGTTTTTAATAGAAAAAACTCGAACCTTACTCATTTCTTTATCACGCATATGAGGGGTCACGTATGTAGAAATAGTGAGGGGTCTCGTATGTAATCCACAAAACGACTCAAAGCTCTGATTTCATTAGATTTTTCATGTTCCCTCGGGTGCTAAACGAGCACAATTCACTTCCTTGTGTGGTTTTAAACAAGCACGCTCAAGAGCGCTTTGATTAGCTAATACTTAAGTGAGTGAAGAGTTTTCGGTGACTTCTGCTTTCCTATTGAAGCGTGCACTAAGAACTGAGCAGCGCCAAGGTCCGCAGTTGTCTAAAAGCAGTAGGCAAGTTGGCACTCATTTCTTAACTTCTCATTACGCCTTTGCTTCGATATAGAACACTTCAGTCCAATCTCGTTATACTGACTGTTCAATTCGGCAAGGACTGTCATGCTCTATCTTTACCCCTCTAACAAAACTGCGAACTTGGCGACTGTGCTTGCTGAGATTATGCGGGCAGATCCGCTCGCGGACCCATTTGAGTCCGACATCATTCTTACCCAGAGTCATGGTATGGGCGTGTGGTTGAATCAGCAGATTTCTGCAAATCAGGGTGTCTCATGCATGATCGACAGCATGATGCCCGGCGCGTTTTTATGGAGTTTGATGGATAAGCTAGATATTACTGGTGAAGAGGATGGCACCGGTGCTGTAGAGCAAAACAGCGTTCAACACTTCGAGAAGAGTAATCTGCGTTGGGAGATTTTTCGGCAATTACCCGACTTAATTGAGCGCGATGAATTCCAGCCTGTGCGCCAATACATTCAAGCGCTTGTTGCACGTGAAAGTAGGTCTGAATCCGAGCAAACAGAGCTCAGTCCAGCAATATTGTTTCAGGTGAGTGAATTGCTCGCTGATAATTTTGATGCTTATCAAAACTATCGGCCTGATTGGATTGATGCTTGGGAGCAGGGTGGTTTTATCGATAATGATAAAAACTTTGGTAGTGGCCTTAACAAAGAAAGCGATGAAGCGTGGCAACGCTCACTTTGGTTGAATTTATATCCAGGTATCCCCGTTGATCAGAGACATCATCGTTCCGCACAACTGCAGTCTTTAACTAAACATCTTGCACAAAGCAGTGTAGATAAAGCAGCACTTCCCAAACGGTTATTTATCTTTGGTTTAGCGGCTATTCCTCCTCAATGGCTACCATTGTTTTTGGCGCTCGGGAAACATATCGATATTCATTTTTTATTTCAGAATCCGAGCCGAGCTTATTGGGCAGATATTGTGTCTGAGAAGAATGCGCTAAAAGAACAAATGAAGGTCGAACATTCGGCTGTTATAGGCAACGAAAGTGGCGCGATTGGACAAGTCGAAGATCGACACCCGCTTCTTGCTTCACTCGGTCAGCTCGGGAAGAACTATTTAGCGGAGTTATATCAATACGATGAAGAAAGCGGCTTAACTGAGTTTGATGCCGATTTTTATACCGAGAATGATGCTCATTCGGCGCTGAGTTTGCTAAAAAACGATTTATTGCATGGGCAAATTAATGCTTACGAATTTGATTCAGATGATGAATCTATTCGGTTTGCGAGCTGCCATTCAAAGCTGCGCGAACTTGAAAGTCTGCGTGACTATCTATTATGCGCTTTTGATAAAGACTCGAGCTTAAGTTCCAAAGACGTCATCGTAATGGCCCCTGACATTCAGTCATATGGGCCCTTAGTGCATGCCGTATTTGGCGAGCCGATAAAAAATAAAGCGGGCCAAACCCAACGTATTCAGTATGGCATATCTGATCATGCATTAAGTTTCGAGCAGCCACTTTTAGAGTCTTTGATTAAAGTGCTTAGTTTTGATCAATCACGACTTGGCGTTGATGAGTTCTTAGAGTTAATGAGCGTCGAAGCCGTGCGTTCGCGCTTTGAGATGGATGATGCTCAATTAGAATGCTTGCAGCATTTGGTACGTTCCTTAAATGTGCGTTGGGGTTTGTCTGAAAAACATAGAGATCAAGTGTCTGGTGGTGAGCAAACAGGTAGCAATAATACTTGGTTGCAAGGTATTCAGCGTGCGCTCAAATCATATCTCCTAGGTGATATGCCCGCGTTGAAAGTAGAGCAAGACTTTGTCCCGATTTCGCTAAGAACACGTGAGTCGCAAGACTTAGTGGGCATGCTAGCAAGTATTATTGATTTGATTGAAGACTGTATGTCAGTGTTTTCTGGTAAACAGTCAACGATGATATGGATGAATCGAGTTCAAGCTATTTGGCAACAATGGTTTGATTTGAATATCGTAGACGAGTCAGTACAGCGCTTAATCGATCGCGCCTTAGATAGCTGCCGCGAGCAAGTCATGTTGACCCAATTTGATCAGACTATTCCGTTCTCGATTATTCGCGGAATCCTTCAAACTGAACTTGATAAAGAGAAAGTGAGTCAGCGTTTTCTGGCTGGGCGCATGAACTTCTGCAACTTGATGCCAATGCGTACTGTTCCGTTTCGTTTGGTGTGTTTGCTCGGTATGAATGAGGGTGAATATCCGCGGCATGATTTAAATCAAAGCTTCGACTTAATGGCGCAATATCCTAAACGTCGTGGAGATCGATCTCGCCGTTTTGATGATCGCTATATGTTTTTAGAGGCCATATTGGCTGCGCAAGATCGTTTGTATATTTCGTATCAGGGCAAGCATGCGAAAGATAATAGCGAACGCTTCCCATCGGTTTTGGTAAGTGAATTACAGGATGCACTTGTACGTACGTTTACAGATGGTTCAGAACAAAGTGAAGAGCAATTTTTAAACGCCTTGAGCCTTGAGCATCGGCTTCAACCTTTCCATCGTTCGTATTTTGAAAGTACTTCGGAGACACCCAGCTTCTCTAATCTTTGGCGATCGTTATACCTTGAATCTGCTGACCAAATTGCTCCGATTATCTTGGATGAGGCGGCCGAACAAATTGATATGTTTAGCACGCCACAAACCAGTGATGTGAACGTTGATGCGTCACCAGAACCTAGTGCTTCGAGATTTATTGCGCAAATAAAAGACGCAGGCCACTGCACTTTACGCGATTGGGAACAAGCTTTTGCAAGCCCCTTACTGCATTACTATCGTACACAGTTAGGCCTTACAAAGACGTATGCTGCGGCGTTGATGGAAGCAACGGAGCCCTTTGATTTGTTTGGCTTAGACGCTTATAAAGTGGCGCAAGAGCTAGCTCCATTTTGGCTACACGACCGAGCAGAGGATGAAGCGCGCAAACAGAAAGAGTTGGCTTTGCTTGGACGACTGCCGCAAGGCTTAGTTGCTGAGTTAAAACTAGACAGTCTCAAATCTAGTTATGGAAATTTTATTGAACGCATCGCTAAGGCTTCATGCGACGATGAGACTAGCAAAGTTATTCCTTATTCATTTGAGTTAGCGTTACCGGAAAACCTAACTGGCATTTCAATGCAGGGAGATGTGTTCTTAGCCCCCGAGACTGCCATCGATGTGCGATTTGGAAAGTACTGTCATAAATGGATATTCGGTGCTTGGGCAAAACACGTGGCTTGGAATGCACATGTGCATTCAGGCAACGACGTTTCTAAGAATAAAGCTAGCGCTGAAAATAATCCGACCAGTCTTCCCCTAAAAACAACGAACATCTGGCGTAAGGGCCAAATTGTGTTCCCAGCCTTAACTGCGGAGCAAGCTGGCACCTACTTGAGCGAGCTTGTGCAATGCCTTGTGCAATTCTCAAATAGCCCATTGCAGTTTCTTCCTGAGCAGGCTTACAAGCTAGCGTTTGCGTATTTTGATAGTTCCGAAAAAGCTTATAACGAATGCGAGCTCGGTAATGAGTCTGCGTTGGTATGGAATCGTTTAGGCGAGTTGAGTGAGGACACAGAGCTAGGCAAATTTATTCCAGAGCCAGATGAGTATGTGTTGATGCAGCAAATTCTGCGTCATGCGCCGGTTAAAAAATCTCGTAGCAAAAAGAAAGATGATGATTCTGACATTGCGGCCAATGATGACGTTGAACGTATTACGGTAGAGGAGGATCGATAATGAATGAGACTCCAATGAACTCATTAGCGCCAGAAACGCTAGATCTAAATACCTTTCCTTTAGAGGGACTTGCCTTAATTGAAGCGAGTGCAGGCACGGGTAAAACCTATGCCTTGTCGAATTTGGTTCTGCGTTACATTCTCGAGAAAAACTATCAGATAGAGCAGATCTTGATAGTGACGTTTACCGATGCCTCGACACAAGAACTCCGTGTTCGGGTGCGGGCGAATATTGTTCAGTACATTAAGTATCTTGAGCGTTTAATTGAGTTTTATGATGAGCTGGAAGTCGATAGTGATGGCAGTAGTGAAGCAGTAAGTGAGAGCAGATCAGATATAGATGCTGCGCAATTAGAGTCGCTTATTCCTGACGCTTTAGCGCGCAATATTATTGGCCGCTTGGATAATCTAAACCAAAGCTTATTGGCTTTAAAAATCGCCGAACAGAGTATCGATCTTGCCGAGATTCATACGATTCACGGTTTCTGTCAAAAGGTCGGGCGCGACAATTCAGTGCTTTTGAATGTTCCTTCGAACCAAGAGCTTAAAGAAGACCTTAAGCCAATGCGTTTAGAGGTTTGTCAGGATGTTTGGCGTAGTGAAATTTTAAAACTGAAGCCAAGCGTGTTGCGCTATGTGCTAAACAATTGGGGTAACCCAGCTACATTACTGTCAGCACTTTCTGTGTTCAGCTCGCGTATTCCAGAACGTATCTATCCAGCAGTGAGTTTTGATGACGATGGACTATCTCCCATACGTCAATGGCAAGATGATTATGCGCAAATAGAACAGTGGGTTGAAGATTTAAAAACCTTAGTTCTGGTGCATATTGATGATGTGACGAAGTTAGTCGGGGAGTCTGACCTCACTCGTCTCAACAACAAATTAACTTGGCTAAATAAAATTAGATCTTGGGCGGAAGATAGTGCGAGTGGTCTGCCAGATAGCTCCCTTAAGTTTGATAAATTCTTCGAAAGTCATCTTCCTAATGAAACGAAAAAGGGCAAGCAACCACCCGAGCATGCTTTTTTTGTATTTCTAGAAAAACACTTTGTAAACGAACCCGCAGACCCGAAACCAATATTTGTTCAGGCAGTGTTTAAGCAGATAAATGAGATATTTGAGGCGCGCAAACGTTCTGAACAAATACTCGATTTTGATGATCTTATTTTGCAGCTCAAGCAGGCGACAGATGATGAGCATCTAGCGAAGAAATTAACGCTTAGTTTGCGCAAGCAATATCAGGTAGCTTTGATTGATGAATTCCAAGATACCGACGCGAATCAGTACCCTATATTTTCTCGCTTATTCGGGACAGAGTGCACGAACAGCGATTCAGATATTGCTCCATCACTTGTATTAATTGGTGACCCAAAACAAGCGATTTATGGTTTTCGTGGTGGTGATATGGCGACCTATCTGCGGGCGAAGCATGATCTAGAAAACGCTGAGCTCGGCAGTGTATTTACCATGGATAAGAACTGGCGTTCATCGACAGAAATGGTGTCCAGTTTAAATGCCTTGTTTGGCGCACATAGCAATCCATTTCTTGAAAAAGAGATTCCCTATATTCATGTCGACGCCGCGAAGGGCTCGTCAGAAACACCCTTTGGCAGTGCCTTACGATACTCCGAAGTAGAGGCGTTTGACGAAGAGGGGAAGGCTTTATCAAAGGCTGATATTTCGGATAGCTTAAGCCTGTTGTTAGCTTCGCAAGTATGCGAAGTGCTCAATGACAAAACGCTAGGGCTGAATAGCTCTGACTTAGCGATACTTGTGCGCACTAAAAATGAAGCGCGACAAGTGAAGCAGGTGCTAGCGCAGGTCGGTGTTAAGTCTTGTTTTGATGACGATGCTTCTGTGTTTGAAAGTGCGGAGGCTATGTCTTTGGCATTTTTGTTAGAGGCAGCGCAAAACCCAACAAAGACGCGCGCGATACGTTCTGTACTGCAAGATCCATTTTGGCAGGTAACAGATGCCGAGCTGTCTCGCATCACAGAGGATGAGTTTGCTTTACAGACATGGGTAGACCGTTTTCAGAATCTACAACATCATTGGCAGCGTTTTGGTGTGCTTAGCATGGTGCGCTTAGCCATTGATGAGTTTTCAATTCTAAAGCATTGGCATAACGCGGCGACGTCACAGGACACTGTAACGCTAGATTGGGAGCGCAGCCTAACTAACATCAGTCAGTTAGCTGAACTTTTACAAGAAAAAGCACGCACATTGCGATCAGAAAGCGCCTTGTTACGTTGGTATTGGCAGTGCATTGGGCAGACTGCGCAGCCATCAGCCGAAAAACTCGCGACGCATCAGCTTCGTTTAGAAAGCGACGAGGCCTTGGTTCGTATCGTGACGATTCATAAGTCAAAGGGCTTGGAATACCCAATTGTGTTTTTACCGTTTCTGTTTACGACAAGAGATGCGCAACAGGCTTGGTTCTATGATGAGGCTGGACGCTTATGTTTAGCATTAGAGCCGAACGAGCAACAGCAAACAGCGGCTGATCGAGAGCGTTTAGCGGAAGAAATGCGTTTACTATATGTCGCTTTAACGCGCGCACAATATCATTGTTATATCGGCACCGCGGAGTTTAGTGGGAGTCGATCACCCAAAATGTACTCCACTGCGCTTGGTTATTTGTTATCACAGGGCCAGTTACCCGATGATCTTGAAAAAGGATGGCTGCAAGACGCAATCTCTCGTTTTACGAAGCACACTGATTTTTCTACTTCATATCAATATCTCACGTTTGAAGAAGTACACGCGCTCAATCGCTCGAGTCGATTGTTGATTGATCAAAGTTCTCAATCGGCTTCTGAGCTCTCAGACGAGTTATTCGCTCCTCAATTAAAACAATCATGGAAGGTCCAAAGCTTTACCGGATTGCTTAATGAGCACAGAGCATTAAACCCGCATAGTGAGCATACTCATCGATCAATGGATGATCTCGGCGAAGCCCCGCCAGCTAACGCGATTGATATTATGAATTTCCCCAAGGGTAGTCAGGCAGGTACTTTCTTGCACCGCTTATTCGAGGATATTGAATTCGCAACGGGCGAGCTAAACACCAATGTCCCAGCCACTAATTTAGAAGAGCACATCTGTAATTTGTTGCAGCAGTATGCCTTAGTGCCAGAGCGGCATGAACAAGCATGGGCGGCTTATCTCGAGCAATGGGTTCAACAAGTGCTTGCGCTGCCGCTGATAGAAATCGGCAGCGCTTCTGGAGCATCAATTGCTTTAGCACAATTAGACGAAAACGATTATCGCGTTGAAGCCGAGTTTTATTTCTCGGTAGATGATTTCTCTTTGTCGAACTTTAATTCGCTACTTCGTCAGTACAATCCGAATGCAGACGCTTTGAGTTTTGAAGCATTCGAAGGGCATATTAAAGGGGCGATCGACTTATTGTTCCGAGCGCAAGACGCTTATTTTGTGCTGGATTATAAATCGAATCATCTTGGTTTTAGCGCAGACAACTATACGCACGACAAACTAGAAGCAGCGATCAATGAGCATCGTTATGATGTGCAATACCTGCTGTATAGCTTAGCCATTCATCGTCTGTTAAAAGCACGAATGGGAAATGCTTACAGCTATCAGGCACATTTTGGTGGTGTAGTGTATTTGTTTTTAAGAGGACTTGGTTTAGACGCAGATGGAGATAACCCAGCGGGCGTTTACTTTATAAAGCCAGAACAGAGTTTGATTGAAGGTTTAGATCAGCTTTTTACTGATGGAGGTGCTCAATGAGTCTTCCATCAAACATTTCTCAGCGTATACGTTTCTTAAAGCAGAGTTTACGTCGCGGCGAGTCGTTGGTGTCGTGGATTGATTTTTATGCGGCAGACGCAGCATTAAACGAAGTGCTGAGCGCAAGTGATTCTGCGCTGCCATCAACTGTGCTCGAAGTGGTTTTTGATTTAGCTTTAGTTTTGTCTTACGCATCAGGCCTTGGCAAACAGTGTGTCAGGCTCGATGAGCTAGATGAGCATTTATCGTTAACGGTGTTTCATCGTGATCAAAGTTTGATGACTTCGACGCAAGCCTTGCCCGAATCGATCTTAAGTTCAGGCGAGGGCTCAAGTGTTTTCGTTAAAGTTCTCAACGATGAAGCGGAGCTCTATTTGCGTCGACTCTGGAATCTCTGTGATAAAACTGATCGATGGTTGTCGGATCAACTATCGTTAAACATATCCTCTGATGTGGATCCTAATGAATCTATTGATTTAGCTCGCGGTAAGGAGGCATTGAATGCCTTATTTCCTGACTTAGATTCTACTGACATTGATTATCAAGCTTGGGCGGTTGCGCAATCACTTCTTTCAAATCTTGTGCTGGTGAGTGGTGGGCCCGGTACGGGTAAAACGACAACGGCTGCAAAAATTATCTTAGCGCGTTTGTCTGCAGAGAAGTGCATAGAGAGGGCCATAGAGAAGGGCATAGAAAGTAGGCGTGCGTCATCGACGGTTTGCTTGGCACCTACTGGCAAGGCTGCACAACGCTTAGCATCGTCGCTAAGTTCTCAAGCTGAATCCTTATTGTCTAGCTTGCCGTTTGAAGAAGACTTGATTCAACACTTACGCTCTGCACTGCCTAAACAAGGTAAGACAGTTCATCGATATTTGATTGAAAACGATGTGTCGATGAGCGACTTTGATGACGATGACTATCTCAGTGATAACGAACGTTTGTTTGGCAAGCTCGAAACCTCAGCGATTCCAGATGTCCTCGTTATTGATGAATCTTCAATGATTGATTTAGCTTTAATGGAACGTTTAAGCATGATTTTGCATCCGCAAACGTGCGTAGTGTTCTTGGGTGATCATTATCAGTTGCCTGCGGTGGAAGCTGGTGATGTTTTTGCGCGTTGGGTAAAACGCTTTAAGCGTAATGCCGTATCTGCTGAGCAGTTAGGGCAACTAGTTCATCTACTGCCGTTTGATATGAATGTTGAACCATCGGAGTCTGAACAGATCAATCCTCTCGTGACATTGCAAAAGAGCTATCGTTTTCACGGTGCTTTAGCGGATATTGCGCGTCTTATTCGTGATGAGCCAGTAGAGACTTTGCGTCATTTCCTAACAACGAATACTGACAAAGCTATTAAATATCACTGGGTTGAGGGAAGAGCGCAGCAAGAACTTGGTGCATTGATGGCTCATTATCAAGACTTTGTAGAGCTTGCTGGGACAAAAGCGTCATTGGCTGAACTGCAAAAATGCTTCGATCAGTTCCAAATTCTTTGTTCAACGAGACAGGGGCCTTTAGGGACGGATCAGCTCAACGAGGTCATTCATACAAAAGCACAGAGTCGATTTTCATCAAGCCGCGCTGGTGTGTATCACGGTATGCCGATTATGTTGGAGCGTAATTATCCAAAACTCGATTTGTACAATGGAGACGTGGGTTTTTATATCGAAAACGTAAACCAAAACCACGAAAGCCAGTTTGTTGTGATGTTTTACCGAGGCGGGGAAGGGCGCGATATCGTAGTTTTGCCTTCGCAGATTGATAAGTTCGATCTGGCATATTCGATGACAGTGCATAAAAGTCAGGGCTCAGAATATGATCACGTTGGAGTGGTGCTTGCGCCATATGCGCCAGAGTTACTGACCCGCGCTTTGTTATATACCGCAGTAACGCGCGCGAAGCAGAAATGCACGCTGTATCTTAATGATGAGTCATTGTATAGATTAATGGATTAAATATTGGGGGGCAGAGTAAAAGCACTCTGACCACGAAAATTATGGTCCCGGTTAGCTGATCAAGGCACAACGATCGGTTCTTCTTCGATAATTGTAATGTCGTAACTGGGAGCAATGCCTCCCGTGCTTGTGTTCTTAGTGTATTGAATTCGCATCCCTACTTGCACAATTTCGCCATCTACCCCTGGGTTCGCTAGTCCGGTCACTGGGAATTTTGTGTAGGTTTTGTTTTTATAACGGAACTGAAAGGTTTTGAGGGTGACGCCCGGCACGTCACCAACGTCTGTCATATTAACAGTGATGAGATTGTCGGTATCGCTTGTTACTAGAAATTCCGCCTCATTATACACATCGCCAAGTACTTGAGTGTTTCTTACATTTCTTAATTGGCCTTTCCATGTGACCCGCAGACGAGCAGTTTTGCTCGGATTTAAGACCGAGTCTGGAAATTGAATGGGGGTTATCTCTGTAATGGTAACCTCTGCTTTAGCCGTTGTGTTGAACATAGCAAGACAACATACCAATAAGAAAGTTGTTAAAGACTTAAACTGCAACGTCGAACCTTTACTCAGAAAAACGATTAAAAAGGGCAGTAGTATTATTTTTGAACAGTTTCCCTTCTTCTTTATTCGCATTCAACCGTAATTAATCAGTCTGTCGAAAATTTATAAATCGGCGCTTTGTTGCAATCTGTTTCTGAAGCTTGTGTAAAAAATGTTCGTTTTTTACATCGAGGATGAGTAGCGACACATTATGCAAACACCTTGTAACACTTCGCTACAAAACCGCCTGTTTTTTGGCGTGCAAGTTCTGTGATCTAGCTAAGCTGAAATTAAGCGCAAACGAAATGCAAAACATTTTAAAAAACGCGCTGCTTACAACGTGACGAATTATCCCGTCGTGATGTTGTAGAGGTCACAAGCCTCGCTTAAAGCTGCATACAAGCAGCTTGCAGTTAAGAGCAGGAAGCAAGCAGTACAAGCAGTAAGTGCGAAAGTAGTAGATATGAAAGGTCTTTCGAAAGAGAGACAAACAAGATGGCCCTAAGGTCACGATATAAAAATTTAACTCAGCAATTTAAAAACTAAATAAGTGTTCGGAGATACTATCCATGAAAAACGTATTCAAAAAAGCAGCAATCGCAACAACTCTAGTTTCAGGTCTTGGCGCAGGTATGGCTCACGCTGATACTTTCCAGGCTCTACTTCAAATTGTTACGCCAATCTCGCTAAGTGAAACTACGACAATGAATCTTGGTCAAATCGACCCTTCAGCTGACGCGGTAACTTGTACGCTAGCAGCAGGTGGTGCGCGTTCAGGTACTGGTTGTTTTGATGCAGCAACAAACGGTGTAGAAGGTGTTATCGACGTAGCAGGTACTGACGGTCTTACTTTTGACATTACGCTAGGTCAGTCTTCTTCAAACGGTATGACTTTCGTCCCAGCAATGATCGACAACGGTGAATCAGCAACAACACTTACAGGTGTTACGTTGGATGGTAATGGCCACCAATTGACTTTAGGTGGCACGTTGACAGTTGATAGTGCAACGACCGCAGCGGCAGCGGCAGCTACTGCGACCTCAATCGATTACGATGTTTCTGTTGTATACAACTAAGCACTAGTTGTAGAGAAACATGTAAAAGGCGCCTTCGGGCGCCTTTTTTTGTTCTAAC
>NZ_LWGF01000034.1:0-1113 GCF_001635355.1 Oleiphilus sp. HI0125 | reverse complement strand
ACAACCGCACGCAAGCGTGCTCGGACTGCCAAACTGCTTCGCAGTTCGTCAGCCCGTGTGCAAGGCGTTATGTGTAAATCATGAATACAGAGCTTCGAAAAATAATTTCCGACTTCCAAGAAAAAGTCGAAGAAGCCAACGCGCTGCTGAAGAAGTATCTAAAAACTGAGGAGCCTCACAATTGGGGGCCGCCAATTGAGCAGGTCGGCATGCTTGGAGGCAAGCACAAATACTTCTTTCATGGGGTTGGTTGTAAGGTTCACATTGGCAAGAAGGATATAATTGACTTCAATTACGGTGCCAATGGGCGTATTGATGGCTTTGATGAGTGGAGGCTATGCGGCTTCATTAGTACCCGTAGAAAGAAATATCCCAACGTACAACGAAGTGACATTAAACAATGGTTGAGAGAAGCTATTGAGGCCAAAGAAATAAAGAAATCGGATTCGAGAGAATATGGAAATTTATACTATCTCGTGCAAAACACATAACAAGGCAATTAACTACGCGCCTGCGGCGCCGGACGCTCGTACCTCGCGCCGATTATTGCGGCGTTATGTTTCTTTGAGAGAGTCATGAATCAGGAAGAAATTAAATCTATAGAAGAAAGGACAGGCATTAAGCTTCCAGTGAACTATAAGCAAGTTCTGCTCAACTATCCTAACGACCTGCTTGGAACAGAAGCTGAAGATTTCGGTCTCCTAAACGATGCCGAAGTAATCATCGAAGAAAATAACGATGTCAGAAGTAATGGCTATTTTGGTGAGGCATGGCCTGATCGCTATTTTATAATTGGCCAAAATGGCTGTGGTGACTATTACGTTATAAATCACGAGAGCCAAGAGTTCTCAGTTGGGTTTGCGTGCCACAAAGAAATGGCTTGCAATCCATATGCGGCAAACTTGGAAGAGTTTATCAGCAAGTATTTAAATGAAATCGAATAAAAACATAACAAGTCAAAGCACGTTACCCCTGCTACGCAGGGGCGGACTGCCAACCGCTAGCGCGGTCGTCAGCCCGTGTTTGAGGCGTTAGGCGTCGAGAATGAATCGAGCAGAGGTTTACAGTAAATGGGGTCTTCCTAGCATCCAGATAGGAAGCGGGGTGTTGATA
>NZ_LWGF01000033.1:0-578 GCF_001635355.1 Oleiphilus sp. HI0125 | reverse complement strand
TGCCGCCGACATACTATTGGGGCATTGCTTGTTTTGGGGAATGAGTTTTGGTCAAAGCATCGAGCAAGAAAACCTTAAAGCCTATATTGGGCGCCTCGGAGTAAGACCGGCTTTAGGGCTTGCGCGTCAGAAAGAAAAACAGGCGATGAGCGACTAAGCCTATCGCCTGTTTTAAAGAAGCTGGAACAGAAGTTTCGTCTGTTCCTTTTTCGTTTTAGATTTCGAAATCTGTACGAAGTTTTTTCTCGATGACCTTGTTCACGAGGTTCACATAACGTGGCATACCTGCATCGTCATAAGGAGGGTAGTCTTCACCTTGAATAAGAGGCGATAGGTACTCACGACATTCCGCCGTAATGCCATAGCCGTCATCGGTAATATAGTGAATAGGCATTTTCTTTTCTTGGTTGGCAACTTGGCTTAATGGTGCTTCGCTAATGCTCCATTTGTATGGAGAAGAGTTCTCGCGAACGATAATTGGCATGACTGCATTTTTGCCGCTAACCGCAAACTCAACAGCTGCTTTACCCATCGCATATGCTTGCTCGACGTCAGTTCGGCTAGCAATGTGGCGTGCT
>NZ_LWGF01000032.1:0-561 GCF_001635355.1 Oleiphilus sp. HI0125 | reverse complement strand
GCAGAAATTGTTTCTCAGGTGCAGACGCGGGAAAATCTAGCTTAAGGCTCTTTTCAACTTCAGTCTCGCCCTCACCTTCCGCCTGATCACTTAGCACAGGCGAAAAGTCTGGATTCGCTCTATAACTAAAACTCAGCACATAACGCTGAGCCTGAGAAATAATTGGAGATAGTTCAGGATTATCTTGAACAGAAGCACCTGTAAGCTTGCCAAGTACCTGCTCCATTGCGACTGGAAATGCTTCGTCTCTTTCAGAAGCATCCTGTGATTCGACCTGAACGACAGCATAGAAGAGCTGGACGCGCTCCGCCGCCACCGCAAAATCAACGCAAGTAAATACCAGAAGAAAAATAGATGTAAACCTAAGCAAGGAGCGTGATTCCGAGGTGAATAATTAGAATTAGCGTCATAATATTAGCCCTTTCCCGATATGACAATAACTGAAACAAATAAGCTGAATAAATTAGTTAGCCCCCTTTAAAGCCAAACACGTATGGAATCCCCTTAATCCTACCTGTAAACTCTCGACCTTTGATCACACACGTGCGAGTTCCCTTCATA
>NZ_LWGF01000031.1:0-739 GCF_001635355.1 Oleiphilus sp. HI0125 | reverse complement strand
TGATCGGTCCGGTTACCTCTCGCATGGCCTGTTTGGTTGCCTCAATAGAACTTTTACCCAAGGCAATATTACGTTCAACGTTTTCGACAACAACGATCGCATCATCGACCACGATACCGATCGCCAATACCAAGCCAAACAGGGTTAAGGCATTCAAAGAAAAACCAAACAAGTGCATGACTGCGAACGTACCAACCAGTGATACCGGCACGGCAACCAATGGAATAATGGACGCGCGCCATGTTTGCAAGAACAGCAGTACAACGATGACCACTAGCAACATCGCTTCTAGTAAAGTTTGAACAACCGCTTCAATAGAGCCGCGTACAAAGACTGTTGGATCATAAACGATCTTATAATCCATACCTTCAGGGAAGGTTTCTTTGAGCGCCGCCATACTGGCACGTACGTCATTCGAGATTTGGATTGCATTCGAACCCGAACGCTGGAAGATCGCAATTGCCGCTGCTTGCTTGTTATCTAATAGCGAACGTAAAGCGTAGGTATTGGCACCCAATTCAATACGCGCAACATCTTTAAGTCGAGTGATTGCGCCATTGTTACCAACACGAAGAACGATGTCTTCAAACTCTTCGATGCTTTCTAAACGCCCCTTCACTTTGATCAAGAGCTGAAATGGATTCTCTTCAACGCTTGGTTGAGCACCTATTGTACCCGCTGCTGCTTGGCGATTTTGTTCACGAATAGAGGTGATAACATCGGTCGTGGTCATACCTAA
>NZ_LWGF01000030.1:0-2336 GCF_001635355.1 Oleiphilus sp. HI0125 | reverse complement strand
TTTGGAACATTAAGAATTCGAGTTTAAATGGGTTTCCATTTTGATCAACGCGCTTGCCGTTCTTAACGTCGTAGCCAGCTTCCTTTAACAAGCTCATCGCTGAGCGCAGATTTTTGCGAATAGAGTTTGGTTTTGCTGTGCTTGGTACAGAATAGGGCGTGGTAAATACTTCTGCTGGAAGCTGTGTCTTAAATTTTTCTAAGATGGCAAGTTCTTCGCCTTCTGGGACGCCGGAAGACGCCAATTCAGAGTTTTCGAAATAGCTCAAAGATCTTTTATAAGTACTGTGGAATAAGTTGCTGTTAGTCCATTCGAAATCAAAGGCATAAGTGAGCGCGCGTCTTACTTTAGGATCGCTCAAGTATGCTTTGCGGGTATTGAGAACGAATGCCTGCATACCCGATGGGCGTTCGTGTTTGACTTCTTCTTTGATTAGCTCGCCTGAATCGAACAGCTTACCTTTATACTGTGTGGCCCAGTTTCTAGCTGTGGTCTCGGTTCTAAAATCGTATTCACCCGCTTTGAATGCTTCGAGAGCAACAGTGTTGTCGCTGTAGTATTCGTAAACGATTTCATCGAAATTATATTTACCTTTCGCTGTTGGTAAATTTTTTGCCCAGTAATCGGGGTTTCTCTTGTAGGTGATCGAACGACCTGCTTCAAAGCGGTCAATAACATAAGGGCCGTTACCAACAGGGATATCTAAGCCCGCAGAACCAAACCCGACTTTTTCCCAATATGCTTTTGATAGCACTGGCATCTGACCAAGAATTAGAGGGAGTTCTTTGTTTTTGTCGTCTTTAAACTTAAATGTGATAGTTCTACTGTCTTCAATAACCACATCAACCACATCTCCGTAGTAAGCCGCGTAAAATGGACGTGCGCGCTCATGCGTGGTGAGCATGTTAAATGTATATTTCACGTCTTCTGCGGTAATTGCAGAGCCATCACTGAAGGCTGCGTCTTCGTTGATAACAAAGCGTACCCAGCTGCGATCAGCAGGCATGATAATTTGTTCGGCTATTAATCCATATTCAGAGAACGCTTCGTCTTCGGAGTGATTAGTGAGTGTTTGATAGAGATAAGAAACCCCGGCGCCACTGACACCTTTTACGACGAATGGATTGAAACTATCGAAGCTGTTAGAGCGCACGCTTAAGCGCAGCGTTCCGTCCTTCGGAGCGTCAGGATTAACGTAATCATAGTGCTTAAAGTCGGCACCGTATTTTAGGTCTCCGTGCATCGCAAGGCCATGCGACGGCGCAGGGTCTTGATTCGCGTTAGCAATGCTGGTGTTTAAGGAAAGAGAGAAAACTAAAGCAATAGATAAGTGCCAAGTTCGCATAATATAGGGCCGCGCTTGTTAGTGTTATTAATAGAATCCTAAAGCGATTTGACTCAAGCGTCTAGCGAGTAAAGGCTGTTTTATGGTTGGTTTGAGTCAGAGGTCACGCGAGAGCTCGCGGGTTGCTTAAAAGCTATACAGTTTTATGCTTTTGCGATTCTGTTAGTGCCGGAGTACGTGCTTTCGCCGCCTTTCTCACCGTAAAGCTTTGGTTTTTGATGTTTGCCTCGAACCATATCCATAATTTTTTGATTTCGCGATCGTGAGCGCTCAATGACTAAACCGTTTACTTGGTTTAATTCCTTGCACTGTTCGAGTTGATTAAGTGATTGCGACCAAAGAGTTGACAGCTCCGCGTCACCAAGCGCGTCTATCCCCATCTTTACTTTTCCAGCTTCGATAGGTGCTCCAGAGGCAGTGATGAGCTTAACTTTGGCGCGAGCTCGATCTTCAATGTTCTTAACTAGTGTGCCTTTGGTTTTTGCGATGACTTCAATTTCGGTGCTGTTACGATCTTTCAGAGCTTGGGCTTCGTTTAAAAGTGTCGTATGCAATTGATCAAGATCAGAAAGATCTTTATCGATAAGTTGCTTCAGCTGTTTACAGAGGGCGGGTTTGCGTTGTTCGAATGAAGAAGGGGTGTTAGCCATTAGTGCTTGCCTCGAAAAGAATAAATCTATTCGAGATCAAGCATTTTTTGAGCCATGTTTTCAGGGTTTGATTTGTATGTTCCGTCTTCAATCGACGCGCGTAGTTCTGCAACGCGCGCAGCATCAACATCTGGCTCAGATTTGAGAGAGTTCTCTGCTCGGCTAAGAATCTGAGCAGTGTTGCTTAAGCTAACTTGAGCGGAACTGGCCTGAGGAGCAGGGCTTGAACTAGCAGTCTCTTTGGTTTGCGCAGGCGCGTTTGTTTCATTGCGTTTTGCGCGCAAATTCTCAAGATTGCCAGAATTTAAACCGTTAATGTCGATGTTCATATTTCATACTCT
>NZ_LWGF01000029.1:0-909 GCF_001635355.1 Oleiphilus sp. HI0125 | reverse complement strand
CAGGGCGTCGTCTACGCTGTCGCTTAAGCACAGTTTGCTAGCTGGGTAATGGATCTCAGCGTTGATCACGACATCTTGTTGCTTCTCTTTTTCTTCCTGATTAAAGCCAATAAATGTTCTCAACCGGAGGTTGGTAATGTTGATAATCGCTTGACTTGTGTCTGATGAGCTCATTCGAATCTCTATGTCAGTTTAAAGTAAGTTGTCGATCGCACGTGAAAGCACAGCTGCGTTTGGCCTCACGGAACTGCCAAAAACTTCTACGACTTCGCCTTGGGTGTTAACTAAATATTTGTTGAAGTTCCATCTTGGCTCAGAACTTTGGGCGCTCAATTCTTTGAACACCGGATGAGCACTTGAGCCGCGAACATCAACCGTCTCTGTCATTGTGAATTTTACACCAAAATTGACGAAACACACTTCGGCTGCTTTTTCCTCAGACTTAGCAGCCTGTCGAAAACTATTTGAGGGAAATCCAATGACTGTGAAATTCTGATTCTCGTACTTTTCGTAGAGGGCCTGCAACTCCTTGAATTGCGGTGTAAATCCACAGTGGCTTGCCGTATTAACAATTAAAACATTTTTTCCGGAAGTGATCTCGCACAGGTTAAATGTTTCTTGACTGTGAAGTTTACCGATATCGATATTCAACCATTCTGGGCAAGCGTCAGCAGAACTGTTCTGACTCACAAAAGCTAATGTTAAGAAACATAAAATTGTGCGTGCTGATCGTGTCATTCAAGACTACTCTTCAGTTGTTTAGTGATGGTTCATACGCGACATAGTAAGCTTTGGTTTACCTAAATGTATCTAAGTATTGAGTTGACCGAGTGGTCAGATTATTATTCATGCTTTCATTTTGATCAAAAGAGAGAGTTCAATGACCTACCCAAGAGACCTCGTTGGTTA
>NZ_LWGF01000028.1:0-901 GCF_001635355.1 Oleiphilus sp. HI0125 | reverse complement strand
TGGTCTAGTTTCTGATGAGACAATTATTGCTTTGATTGAAGAGCGTATCAAAGAAGACGATTGTGCAAATGGTTTCTTGTTCGATGGTTTCCCACGCACAATTCCTCAAGCAGAAGCGCTTAAAAAGCAGGGTATTGATATCGATGCCGTTGTTGAAATTGATGTAGCTGATGAAGAGATTGTTAGTCGTTTGAGCGGTCGTCGCGTTCACGAGGCGAGTGGTCGTGTCTATCACGTTAAGTACAATCCGCCTGCAACTGAAGGTAAGGATGACATTACTGGTGATGCGCTTGTTCAGCGTGAAGATGACAAAGAGGAGACTGTACGTAAGCGTCTAGATGTTTATCACTCACAAACAGCTCCACTTGTTGAGTACTACTCTGCGTGGGCTGAGTCAGGTGAAGCAGCTGCGCCAAATTACGTTCGTGTAGATGGCGTTGGTGAGATGTCTAAGATCCGTGATCAGATTGTTGCTGGGTTAGACGCATAAGCGAATAATCTTTGAAAGAAAGGCAGCTCCTTGAGCTGCCTTTTTTATTGCTTGGCGTTTATCATATGTTTTTAAATTTTTGTTTGGCAGGTAAGAATGACAGCAATCCTAGCTGTAGATACATCTTCTAAATTGTGTTCAGTGACTTTGTTACTGAAAGGTGAGTGCGGTACTGAGCTTTTTTCTAAAACGCTAGAAGCCGCAAGAAGTCATGTGCAGCATGTTCTTCCTATGGTGAAGGTGCTTTTGGAGGAGGCGGGGCTTAAGTTGGAGGATGTCGATGCACTTGCGTTTGGCCAAGGCCCCGGTTCGTTTACCGGGCTTCGTATTGCTACAGGTTTTGTTCAAGGTATTGCATTCGGTAAGGATATTCCTGTTGTAGGCGTCTCTAACTTGAGGGCGCTTGCGCAT
>NZ_LWGF01000027.1:0-1171 GCF_001635355.1 Oleiphilus sp. HI0125 | reverse complement strand
TTGTATGCAAGCAAGCGAAGTTGAAGCGCTCGTCAAAGCGCAATACCCTGAAATGGATGTCGTTGTTGAAACAGATGGTTATCACTATCAGCTCAGAGCTGTTGGTCAAGAGTTCGCAGGCCTCAATAAAGTAAAAAGGCAACAACTCGTTTACGGATGTTTAAATGCTCATATCGTTGATGGAACGATCCACGCGGTGATTATGCAAACCTACACTCCTGAAGAATGGGCTGAACAAAACAGCTAAGCGATTCGAGTTAAAACGACAAGGCAACTATGGATAAATTAATGATTGGCGGCGGTGTCGCGTTAGATGGCGAAATTCGCATCTCTGGCGCAAAAAACGCAGCCTTACCAATTCTCGCGGCAACTTTGCTCGCCGATGAACCTGTTTCGATTGGCAACTTGCCACATCTTCATGACATCACCACGATGATTGAATTGATGGGACGTATGGGTGTTGAGTTATTGATTGACGAGAAATTGAGCGTCGAAGTCAATGCGACAACGATTCAAGACTTAACTGCGCCCTATGATCTAGTCAAAACTATGCGCGCCTCTATCTTGGTGCTTGGTCCTTTGTTAGCTCATTTCGGTAAAGCACACGTTTCGTTACCAGGCGGATGTGCAATTGGTAGTCGACCTGTTGATCTGCACATCAAGGGTTTGCAGGCAATGGGTGCGGATATAGTAGTTGAAGATGGCTATATCAAGGCAAGCTCAAACGGACGCTTGAAAGGCGCAACCATCGTATTCGATGTCATCACCGTAACAGGTACTGAAAACTTATTAATGGCTGCTGCGCTTGCTGAAGGCAAAACGATCCTGAAAAACGCTGCGAGAGAGCCAGAAGTTGTCGATTTGGCAGAATGCTTGATCGCAATGGGTGCCAAGATCACAGGCCATGGTACTGATGTTATTGAAGTGGAAGGTGTCGAGAGCCTAAAAGGCACGCATTATGACGTAATGCCGGATCGTGTAGAGACTGGAACATACCTCGTTGCAGCAGCAGCAACACGCGGTCGCGTTAAACTAAAAGATACACGAGCAGATTTACTAGATGCTGTATTAGTTAAGCTTGAAGAAGCGGGTGCAGAAATCACAACGGGTGAAGACTGGATCGAACTAGATATGAAGGGTAAACGTCCGAAAGCAGTTTCGGTTAAAACAG
>NZ_LWGF01000026.1:0-1313 GCF_001635355.1 Oleiphilus sp. HI0125 | reverse complement strand
GCCATTAATTGACCCATCGGTTGAATCAGCCAAGATACTTTCTGCAGCAAGTGCCCATAAGAATCCGAATTATCATAAGACTCATAAGGATCCATACGAACATTAAATACCAACGGCACGGTTCGCGGAATCACGTTAGAGTAGTAATCCTCTTTCGTTGAGAAATGAAATTTCCACGGTCCCATTCTCACTGCAGTTAGTTTACTTTCGTAATAATGGAACAAGTGATTTCGTTCAGAATGATCGGATAGCCCCATCCAGTAATCAAGGTTGTTCACACCATCAATATACTGTTTTTTCTGCTCGATCATTTTCTCTTTGACGTCAGGCACACCCCCGGCCGCAGCTAGAGTGGTAAATAAATCTTGATGCGCTTGAATACCATTTAGCTTGGTACCGGCTTTGATTTTATTCGGCCAGCGAACCATTGTTGGCACACGCACGCCACCCTCGTATGTCGTCATCTTTTCACCTCTAAAGGGTGTGGTGGCGCCATGAGGCCATGAGCTATGCTCAGGGCCATTGTCTGTAGAGTAAACAACGATGGTATTCTCTGCGAGACCTTGCTCGTCCAGCCAATCGAGCACAAGACCAATATCATGGTCATGCTGCATCATTCCAGCGCCGTGGTAATCGGCTTCCGAAGTATACTTCTCAACTTTATTCAACCATTCAGTATCGATACGCGTGTATAGATGCATTCGGCTGGTATTCATCCAAACGAAAAATGGCTCCTCCGCTTCCTTCGCATTTTTTATAAATTCAAACGTGCGCGGAATCACTTCACCTGCATCAAAGTTTTTCATTCGCTCACGAGTCAATGGTCCGGTATCTTCGATAGTCTGTTTTCCAACCACACCGAAGCGAGGGTCTTCCGTTGCATCATAGGTGTCGGTCGCAAGCGCATGCACCACTCCGCGCGTCCCAAACTTTTTCTCGTACTCTTCCAGGCTACCCGCAAAGGCTTTACCAAAATTTTGATAATCTCTCTGTTCAGCCTCTTCTTGGGTATTGAGATGGTAGAGGTTTCCGTAGAATTCTTCGAACCCGTGCATAGTTGGCAGGTGTTCGTTTCTATCACCAAGGTGATTTTTGCCAAAATGTCCGGTGCGATATCCTTCTTCTTTTAACACTTCAGCAAGAGACGGTGACTCTTTTTGTAAACCAAGCGCGTCACCTGGTTGGCCGACCGTCGTCATTCCAGATCGAATCGGATACTGCCCAGTTATGAATGCCGCACGCCCTGCTGTACAGGAAGGCTGGGCATAGTGATCGCTGAACATCACCCCCTCATTCGCAATTCGGTCAATATT
>NZ_LWGF01000025.1:0-1013 GCF_001635355.1 Oleiphilus sp. HI0125 | reverse complement strand
TGCTTTACTTACCAGCTCTGAACCTAAACCGTTACCTCGTTCTTTGCCCGAAACCCAGACAGTATCTATTTCGAGGCCATCCCAGTAACAGTTTGCGAGAATACCACCAATTAATTCTCCTGACTGTGAGCGTGCACTTACCATGAATATTTTGTCTTCTGATTCTGGCGGTAAGTTTGGAAGCTTACTTTTTGAATATGCGAAAAAGTTACTAGTTAGCTCTTTTACTAATTCAGGTGATGGCGAATTAATTAGTTCATAGTTCATATCCTTTTGAGCCATAACAGTTAATTCTGTGTCTCGCGACGCGCTTGTTTACGACGCATATACATTTTGATGGCTGTTCCTCGCTTAATTGGCTGGCCCAATCATGCCTGAGTTTTATATCCTAAACACAAAGTTGTTCTGAGAAAAGTACGTCTTGCGACGTATATTTCTGTTTTTATTCTTCTTTGAAAATGCAAATAAATTCAAATATTTGGGTGATTTTAAAGAGTGTTTGTCTTTATATGCGTCTTGCGACGCACTAATCTGAAAATAGCTTTTCACCTAAGACGAACAACTGTAATGCGATACGCCGCCAGCGTGGAAGTACTCGCGTGGCCTGAGTTGATAATACTTGTCTTCAATCTCTTTTGATTGTTCGTCGTAAGGGTTAGACAGTATCTCCTGTAGCTCGTGAATCAGCGAGTAATCACCAGCTTCTGCTTGTTGATAGGCCGGAACAATGAGCCATTCACGCCAGATGTATTTCGGGTTCACCTGTTTCATTTCTTGAGCAATTTGAGATGGCTCTTTTGCCGATGCGCTCAGCGCGGCTTTCCATTGATCAAACCAAAGATTCCATTCATCCATCAAACTGTTTGCTGGCTCGCTGTAAAAACTCTTGTGCAGTGCTGAGCTGTCTTCGGGGATGTTCGAGAGCTCACGGAAGAATAGGGTGTAGTCGACAGGCGTGAGTTCCATTAGGCGAATAAGTTGCTTCACTAATGAAGGCTCGACACTTTCTAAAC
>NZ_LWGF01000024.1:0-990 GCF_001635355.1 Oleiphilus sp. HI0125 | reverse complement strand
AGGATGGTTCATCGTCGTACAGAAAACGAAGGTAACCATTTTTAATAGTATTCCCAACACCACTATTATCTAGAAACCAAGCCAAGTCCTCTCGAGAACTCTCCCTTAGTAATACTTCAATTGCTCCGTATTTTTTTAAGGCCTTCTTTAGTTTGGCTAGCTGCGCGCGCTCTTGTTGCAGCAATTTACTCGCGGTGAGATACGACTCTAATGCTAGGGTTTGATAACCAGATTGTGCTTGTACATTTGGAAGTGCAAGTAAAGACTCGGCAACACCTGGTTCAGCAAGATTATGTTGCAGATTAGCTTGCCAGACTTGAACGGCTGCACGGTAATCTTTCAACTCTACCTTCGCTAAACCTGATAGATAAAGACCTTGTGTCGCATAAGCAGAACCGATATCCATTTCATCAAAAAATCGCACCGCCATATCTGGTTTATCGTGCTTGAGATAAAGCGCCCCTGCGCCAAGATTGATTCTATTCGTGAGCTCATTTGCGCTTTCGCCATTGTTTGTCATGTCTCTGGCTACACGCAGAGAAACTAATGCACGTTTCGGGTTTCGGCTAGTAAAGGCATAATCAGTCGCTAAGTTGTAATAAGCCACTGCGGATAATTCACCCTCTAAGGCAGTACTAAGCGACTGAGCAGCAAAATTATTCTTCCCTAACTCGATGAAGCATTGTCCTCGCAAGTAAGCCCGAAGAGATTTTAATGAAGGACTTAGTTTCGGTGCTTTACCTTTTAAATACCGTACCGCAGTACGGCAGTCATCTTGGTTATAAAGCATGTTGGCTATACGAAGACGATCCACGTCAGGTGTATCTGACGTTTTCAAATGTTGCTTTAATTGATCGATCGTAAAGGAAGGTGTTAGCCCCAACTGTGTTTGAGCAACTGCGGTCATAACGGGATAGGACTTGTATTCGTCCTTAGAAATAGACGACAAGGTGCTAGCGTAATCACCTCTCTCAAAGTGAAATTGAACGA
>NZ_LWGF01000023.1:0-903 GCF_001635355.1 Oleiphilus sp. HI0125 | reverse complement strand
CGTGTATACAGCTTGCAGAGCAAGTTGCGCGATATGTTACGCACGAGTACTGACAAAAGTGTCTTGGTTGTGACTGATGAAAATGTGCCAGCCAAACTCGTTCTTGAAGTGATTGATCAAGCGAAGTTATCCGGTGCGAGTAATGTTGGCGTCGCGACTGAGCAGGAGTCGTGAGTAGCGCCTTATGATGAATTCAATTGAAATGAGACAAGGCGTGTCACGGCAATTTTTTTCGATTGTCGCCGCTGTTTTAGTGCCTTTTCTGTTGTTTGTTGTGGTGATTGGTTTGAACGAATCAGACTTTGATCGCGAAAAGCTCCAAGGTGGCGCAACTAATTTTGAGCTAGAACGACAACAGCAAATCACAAAAGAAAGACCCAAGCCTAAACCTAAGCAACAGGAGCGTCAGCCAAGACGCGATTTACCATCAATTCAACCTAATGCGATTGGCAGCGATTTGTCTGGTAGTGGCTTAAGTTTTGGCGTGCCTTTGTTTGATCAAGCGCAGTTCGCTGAGTTTGATGACGCAAATTTAATTGGGTCAGCAGGCGATCAAGTGATGGATAAAAGCACGGTTGATGTGCCGCCAAAGGTAAGAAAACGTTCGCCGATTGTGTATCCCGAACTTGCGCGTAAACAAGGTGTAAGTGGGTATGTGACGATGAATGTCTTGATTGATGAGCAGGGTAATATTGAAGACGTGGACATCATTGAATCAAAGCCGGCTGAAATATTCGATCTAAAAGCCGAAAGCACGATTCGACGCTGGAAGTTTGAGCCCGGCACATATAACGGTCAAAAAGTAAAAGTTTGGGCCATGCAAAAAATCGTCTTTAAATTGGATCGCTAGCATCATGAGACAACGCATTTTTATCCTTGTTATGGTTTTGGTTGCGAACCTTG
>NZ_LWGF01000022.1:0-681 GCF_001635355.1 Oleiphilus sp. HI0125 | reverse complement strand
AAGACGAATAGTTGCTAGGCGCTCTTTTTCTTTAGCGCGCATAGCGTCTTTCATTGCTGAGCTAATGCTGGCCTTCAGCCCATTTTGGGACATAAGCGTTTACTGATCTTAGTAAAGACGCTCGAAACGACGCTGTTCACGCTGAACTTTCTTAGCGTGACGCTTAACCGCTGCAGCTGCTTTACGCTTACGAACAGTTGTTGGCTTCTCGTAGTGCTCGCGACGACGAACTTCAGACAATACACCAGCTTTTTCGCAAGAGCGCTTAAAGCGACGAAGAGCGATATCAAATGGCTCGTTTTCTTTAACTTTTACAGAAGGCATTCAAATTACCATTAATACGTTTAAAAATTCGTTCTAACTGCTTAAAACCACCGTTAAGAGGTTTTTAACGCAGTTTGTTTAGGGGCGCGAATTCTAATGTTATTTTTTAACCAAGTAAAGCCTTTTCATAAATGTGCTTAAAATTCAGCTATGGCTTACATTTTTGTAGGGCAGCCAACGTTTCGCATCCTCATTAAACTGCTCAATATGCTCTCGCTCCTCATCTAAGAATCGATCAATTGCGCCGCGAAATTCAGGGTGCTGTATATAGTGCAAAGAATGCGTCGTCACCGGCTCAAATCCGCGCAGTAATTTATGTTCACCTTGAGCTCCTGCATCAAAACGCTTCAAACCATG
>NZ_LWGF01000021.1:0-1179 GCF_001635355.1 Oleiphilus sp. HI0125 | reverse complement strand
AATGAAGCGCGAAGCTATTCAGCTAACAAGAACATCTGGGGGTAATCAGCCAACTTACGCTCGGCGCTCTGTGTTTCGCTTACACAACAAGCCCTTACTAGTGGCAGAAAAGTTTCATACCTCAGTTATTCATCACTCTTAAGCTATGTTGAATCTAAGATATAAATTTAAAGAAGTTCTGACCCAAGCTGGTCTACTCGAAGGTAAACCGGCAGCATTATGGCGCTTGGCGCGGTTTGATAAGCCCATTGGTACATTCTTAGTGTTATGGCCTGCTATGTGGGCTTTATGGATTGCGAGTGATGGTTTGCCTTCAGCGCTTCATTTGTTTGTATTTGTTTCTGGAGCGATCGCAATGCGCGCTGCAGGCTGTGTGATTAATGATATTGCAGATCGCAATATTGATGGCCACGTTGAGCGCACTAAAGCTAGGCCTCTAGCTGCTGGTGAGTTGAGTTTAAAAGATGCCATCATATTTTTCGTCGTCTTATGTTTTTCAGCCTTGCTATTGGTTCTTTGTTTAAACACTAGTGCGATTGTTTGGTCCTTTGGTGCATTGGCCCTCGCGTGTATTTATCCTTTCATGAAGCGTTACACCTTCTTGCCGCAAGTCTTTCTTGGTGCTGCGTTTGCGTGGTCCATTCCTATGGCATTTGCAGCAGTCATCGAAAAGGTGCCGGCTCTTGCTTGGATAATTTTTACAGCAACGCTGTTATGGACTGTCGCTTACGACACAATTTACGCGATGATGGATCGTGAGGATGATCTGAAAATTGGAGTGAAATCCACAGCGATTCTGTTCGGTAATGCAGACCGATCGATTATCGCGAGCCTTCAAGTGTTGTTTGTGCTTGCGATGTGCTTGCTGGGCGAGCAGTTAAATCTCGGAAGCTTCTATTTCTTGTCCATTGTCGTCGCGTCAGTGCTGTTGGTATACCAACAACATTTGATACGTTTACGTTATAAAGACGATTGTTTACGTGCATTTTTGAACAATAACTGGGTGGGTTTTGCCATTTTTGTTGGTATCGCACTCGATTATGCGACTTGATGAACGTTTAAGCGCTTTTCCTGTCATATACTTGTAACAAACCTCCTTTCTAATACCGCGACGAGTAGGTATTTGCTCAGATGTGATTGAGCATAATGAGAGTGTAAGACATGGCAGATAAGAAAATC
>NZ_LWGF01000020.1:0-845 GCF_001635355.1 Oleiphilus sp. HI0125 | reverse complement strand
ACTCAATTAATCTTCCTCGCAGTGTTGTAGGTGAGCAGATTGTTTTTGAGGTGACGGCTGATGAGCAAACGCGAATGACTTGTGAGGCGACGAGCGGTTGTAGCGAAAACGGTGTGTACGATTTCGGCGAAGATTTTACGCCAGGTGCTGACTTAGTATTGTCAAGCGTTAGCCCTGTTCTCGAGTCTGTTTCCGATAACAGTGTTCATGTTACGCCTTTTACCCACATGGTGCGCGTAAAAGCAGAGTATTCTGATAGTGGTCTAACCATCGCCGCCACTCAAGCCGCACAGAATGAAATAGAGGGCCTGTTCGATCTTGAGCAAGGTGTTTTATTACGGGAGCCTATAGATATTACAGAAGTAGACGAAAGGTCGTCTGCAAGCGCGGAGCGGGTTAAATTATCTTCTATTAGTGCGGGTATGCATGAGCTAGCTAATGGCGGGGCATATGATGGTGTGACTGACGTACTTGAAGAGATCGAAATGAATCTGAAGGCAAGCGGCAGTTTAGTGTTGTTTGATCAAGAAGACTCAAGCACTGTAGCTGTTGATGAGTTGGTTTACGCTGCGCAAGGCGTTATTTCAGATGTAACTAGCTTGCACTTAGGTCAAGATGAGTCGAATTATGATCAGTTAGTAACTGAGCTTGTTCAGGTGCAGAATAGTGCGATGGATCAAGGGGCTTTGGTTCAGCGAGTCCAGATTATGGCTCAGCCTGTTGGTGTGGTAACTGAAGCCGGTGAACGGGTATCGTTGACGGCAAATATTATTGGTGGTTCGCCAATTTCTTATCAGTGGTTTAAAGATGGTGAGTTGATTGAAGGTGCAACAACTTCTGCATTA
>NZ_LWGF01000019.1:0-1045 GCF_001635355.1 Oleiphilus sp. HI0125 | reverse complement strand
CAGGGACGGAAGAAGGGGATTATCAGGTAAAACTGCGCAACCTGATACGTTTCCTTGAAAATGGGGACAAGGCTAAGGTGACGATTCGTTATCGAGGTCGTGAAATGGCCCATCAGGAGATCGGTATGCAAGCACTTGAAAGGATCGAACGTGATCTTGAAGAGTACGGCACTGTCGAACAGCGACCAAAAATGGAAGGTCGTCAAATGATGATGGTTCTAGCCCCTAAAAAGAGAAAGTAAAACACAGCTGTGGTTACTCGCCACAACTAGGCGCTTTGTTTTACTCAAATATTGATCCAATGCGGAGTGAGTTATTATGCCTAAGATGAAAGTAAAAAGCGGTGCGGCTAAACGCTTTAAAAAGACAGCCAACGGATTCAAGCATAAGCAATCCTTTACTAGCCACATTTTGACCAAAAAGTCGCCAAAGCGTAAGCGTCAGCTTCGCGGTTGCAAGCAAGTTGCAGACGCGGATCAAGCGTCAATCAAGCGCATGTTGCGTATCTAATTGGTTCAAAAAATTTAGTTTAGGAGAACACTATGCCTCGCGTAAAACGTGGAGTTACCGCGCACCGTCGCCACAAGAAAGTATTAAAGCAAGCTAAAGGTTACTACGGAGCTCGTAGCCGAGTATTTCGTGTAGCTAAACAAGCAGTTATCAAAGCTGGTCAATATGCATACCGTGACCGTAAGCAGCGTAAGCGTCAATTCCGTCAATTGTGGATTGCACGTATCAATGCTGGTGCGCGTTTGAACGGTTTGTCATACAGCCGTCTTATTGCTGGCTTGAAAAAATCAAACGTTGAAATCGATCGTAAAGTTCTTGCAGATCTCGCAATGAACGATGCGCCTGTATTTGCAGCGGTTGTTGAAAAGGCTAAATCAGCATTAGCTAACTAAAAGCCGTTTGTGAGGAACTGTTGAAAAGCTAATTTAGATTCAGCAGCCCGCACGAATCGAGCACATTTTAATAGGGGGCTATGCCCCCTATTTTTGTTTTCGGAGAACAATAAATGGAAACCTAGATCAACTCGTCCAGAGCG
>NZ_LWGF01000018.1:0-757 GCF_001635355.1 Oleiphilus sp. HI0125 | reverse complement strand
AGCAGAAATCGTGCGAGATGTGTTTGGTGACGAAGAAGAATCTGAGCAATATCCAGCAGCGAATATTTTTGCCTTTGATGGTGAGACGCAATGGTTGCTCGATGAAGCGGCGGCAAGTTTACTGGTCAACGATTAAGAGGCTGATATGAGTGCAGACATTGGTGTAATTGGCTTAGCAGTAATGGGGCAAAACCTCATTCTAAATATGGATAATCATGGCTTTGAAGTGGTGGCGTATAACCGCAGCAAAGACAAAGTCAGCGCGTTTTTATCAGGCGCAGCAAAAGGAACAAACATCAAAGGCGCTCACTCTATCGAAGAGCTAGTGAATGCTTTAAGCACTCCTCGCAAGATCATGCTGATGGTTAGAGCGGGGCAAGTTGTTGACGACGTTATTGCGCAACTAATCCCTCATCTGGAGCAGGGTGACATCATCATTGATGGTGGGAATTCTAATTTCGAAGATAGCGCTCGAAGACTGAAAGAACTCTCAGAACAAGGCATTTTATTTTTGGGCGCAGGCGTTTCTGGTGGTGAGGAGGGGGCTCGTCATGGACCGTCGATTATGCCAGGTGGAAGTCAGGAAGCATGGCCTCACCTTAAACCGATACTGCAATCGATTGCTGCCAAAACCAGAAGTGGTGAGCCGTGTTGTGATTGGGTCGGACAAGGTGGTGCCGGACATTTTGTAAAAATGGTGCATAACGGCATTGAATATGGCGACATGCAATTAATTGCTGAGTCTTATGATTTCTTG
>NZ_LWGF01000017.1:0-1140 GCF_001635355.1 Oleiphilus sp. HI0125 | reverse complement strand
AACTACGAATGGCCGAAGTATCAACGTCTGATTGATAATGCTTCAGAACGAGCAGACCGCTACGCAAAATTTGCTAAGAAGATATCGAGCGATGGTATTAGTATTTTGCGCGATCAAGATGCTATGCGCGGTATCGTCGGTGATGGTGTTCGTGCAGCGACAGAGTTAGCGCAACTAGCGACCATGCCCGCGGATCCGCGTAGTACTTTGAAAGGCAAACTTGGTGTTAGAAAAACATGTGCTTGGTCTGAGCCGGTGAGCTTTGAGAAGTTTCATGGGATTGCGAAGGTTGTCGGCTGTAAGATCAATGACCTACTCATGTCTTGTGTAGCAGGCGCTTTTCGTGAAGAGTTGATTCGCGCGGGTGAGAATTTAGAAGGGCGCAATGTTCATGTGACGATTCCAGTTAATATTCGTCCAATGGATAAGATGGATCTAAGCCAAAATCCTGATGACCTAGGTAACCAGTTTGGTACTGTGTTTGCTGCATTGCCTGTTGATATCGAGAATCCTTTAGAGCGCGTATATAAAATAAAGCACGACATGATTGCGCTTAAGCAATCACTTCAGCCAGCTTTGTCTTATGGCATTTTGTATGCGACAGGCATGCTGCCAAAATCTATGCAAAGAGCGCTTACTGAGAGCTTCGGGAATAAGACAACTGCAGTGATGTCGAATGTTCCAGGACCTCGCGAAGCACGTTACATCGCAGGATCAAAGATCAAGGAGCAAATGTTTTGGGTTCCTCAAACAGGCGATCTTGGTATTGGTTTGAGTATCATCAGTTATGGCGGTCAAATACAGTTTGGCTTGGTTGGTGATTCACGTCTATTGCCTAATCCAGAGCGCATAGTTTCTCAGTTTGTAGCGCAAATTGAGTTACATCGAACAGATATTGTTGCTAGCTACATCGAAGACCTTGTTCAACCAACGGTGATTGGTTAACAACTTGCCTTTTATCATCATGAGTGCTTGAATTCGACCTCTTTATTAGAGAGCAACAAGCACATCATGACTGATCAACAAAAAGTACCTTTAGCGCAAAAGTTAAATCTAGAAACCGCACAGATTTCTTGGAAGGAGCTTGAACCTTATTTGCTGGAGGTAAGCTGATTTCCGTTTCATCTGACCTTGATATGC
>NZ_LWGF01000016.1:0-548 GCF_001635355.1 Oleiphilus sp. HI0125 | reverse complement strand
CAGCGTGTGTTAAGCAAGGCGGACTCTGAGCAACTCAATGCAACTTGGAAACGCTACCATGCCGTACGTGATGTGATGGCTGATATGCGTGGTGATTTTAATTCAGCAACGAGCCTAGATATCGATATCTCTGCCTCAGTCGCTGCGGCGATTAGGGAAGAGGATGAGCAGGTTTCAGAGCATTCTGGTTCTGCTAAAACAGAACAAGTGGTTGTTCCTCAAAAGAGTGCCAAAATTTGGCGTTATGGTGGGGCTATAGCAGCTTGTTTTGTGTTGGCCTTGGGTTTGAATAACGAATTCGGTGATGTGGCTTCTCAAGGAGATTCTGTGCAGGGCTTGGTTGTGAATGAGTTAGACCCTTCTCAGGTGAAAAACTTTAATCAATACCTTCTTCGACATTCTGAATTGAGCGCTCTCACGGTGTCTTCTGGAATGGCACCTTTGATTCGTGTTGCTAGTGTTAATTCTGTTGGTATTTAACTGGGTTATATGATGTTAAAACGTATTTTATTCAGTCTGGTGTTAGTGCTCGTTAGTACCTCAGCGTT
>NZ_LWGF01000015.1:0-826 GCF_001635355.1 Oleiphilus sp. HI0125 | reverse complement strand
ACTGCTGGCGGAGGTTTTTTTGTTACTGCGAACAACTTCAGCACTGACTTTGAAGCTGCATTGAGAACAAAACTGTTCAGAGAAATCAACGATGTTGAAGTATCTGAGCCGGGCACTTTAGCTTTGTTTGCTATCGGGCTAGCAGGATTAGCGGCAACACGTCGTAAAAAAGCGTAATTACGCCAAGCTCCTGACCATCAGTGTCAGGAGCTTATCTCCTCCACAAAATTAAGAACTTAGGTTGATCTCACGCTGAGCGCCATTACGCTGAATGACATAACTAGATATTCCAGTATTAGACATCATATTTCGTTGCATTAATTTCGCAGCACTTTTAGTTGGAAACTGCCCAACCACCACGGAAAAATACTGTTTACCATCAACTTCTCTCACCAACACTCTTAGATCTTCATAGGCATCTCGATGATTTTTCGCAGAAGCTATTGCTCTCTTTTTTTCAGAAAACGCGGCAAGCTGAAGCGAAAAACCAGTGGCACCTTCAGTCACGAAAGCCTCAGCTTTGTTCGCCTGACTGAACCCTGAGTCTGACTTAAGCAGAGGTGCATCATCCGCTACAGAAACAGAATTTATAGCAGGGACGGCATCAAACACTTCCGTTGAAGTCAGCCCCTCGTATGACAAATACGTCTGTGCATCGCTATCTGAGTTGGGCCCATTGGATGTGACCTCTAGCTGTTCTGATTCAATTTGATGGGATAAAACGAGAGGAGCTTTAGCAGTGCTTTGATTAAACTGCCAAGCGATATTAAAGCCAAGCAACACGGCCAACGCTGCGATGACGGCGATAAATAAAATGAGTGTGTAC
>NZ_LWGF01000014.1:0-6888 GCF_001635355.1 Oleiphilus sp. HI0125 | reverse complement strand
TTCTGTTATGTACAATGTTATGCCTTTACTGCAGCATATTATTGGTGTGATGAAAAATATTTTATCGGGCAATACTGATGATCGTATTGGATTTAGTGGCTCGGATGAATTTGGTCAAATCGGCTCATCGGTAGATGCAACTGTCGGTCATCTTTCTACGCTGATTACTTCTGTGAATGAAGCGATTGAGACGCTCACTATTCAGGTTGAAGATATTGATGAACAGTGTCGGTCAAGCACGAGCGAATTGATGCTTCAAAATGATAGTTTGATTCGTAGTTCCGCAGGTATTACTCAAATGGCACAGATTGCTAAAGATGCTTCTGCACGTGCTCAAAGCGCCGATGCCTTAGCCCAAAGTTTGGGAGACAGCATGTCACAGACGGAAACTACTATTGATCAGTTAGTTGCGAAGATGCATGGACTAAGCGGGCGTATGTCAAACTGTTCAGATTCAAGTCATGCCTTACGTGAAACATCTCAAAGTGTGAAAAATGTGTTAAAGGTGATTACTGATATCTCTGAACAAACTAATCTTCTCGCTTTGAATGCTGCGATTGAAGCAGCCCGAGCGGGAGAGGCTGGTCGTGGTTTTGCGGTCGTGGCAGATGAAGTGCGAACGCTTTCAGTGAAAACCCAAGACGCGACGGTTGAGATTCAATCTATGGTCGCTAGCCTAGAAGATACAACTGATCATTTGATGAAAATGATCGACGAAAGCAGCACTGAGACAAACAATGTCAGTGAGCAGTTTGTGGCGACTAAAGAGCAGCTTCAGTCCGTGTTCTTAAATACACAGGAGTTGAAATTGATTAACGCTGATGCAGCGAATGCGGCCACTGAGCAAAGTGCAGCGTCAGATGAATTAGCGCGCGACATTACTGCAACGCAAGATGGCGCTCAAACCTGCGTAAATAGCATGCACACCATTGAGCAGGCAAACGCACGTTTGCGCGAGACTGCAAATAATTTAGCCCAGGGTCTGCGCAAAGGCGCTTAGGGAAGTAAATAAAAGCACGCTTTTGCGTGCTTTTATTTTTGTTCAGTAGTTCTGTATTGCTTGGGCGTTAGCCCTGTTTGTCTCTTAAAAAACTTGGCGAAGTTAGAGTTATCGCTAAAGCCCAATTGATCAGCGATCAGCTCGATGGGTAGTTCGCTAGAAGACAGTTTTTCTTTTGCCGTGAAAAGTCTCACTTCATTTTTTAAGTCTTGATAGGTGTAATCAAGCTCGCCTAGTTTTCTCTTTAGAGTCGCCGCGGACATAAAATTTCGTTCTGCCACCACATCAATGCTGGGAAGGGCGCCTTCTTGTAGAGTGAGAAAATTCCGGACGCGATCGACCAAATCTTGCGGTTTTACTTTTCTTAGCTCCTCTTCGCATTGCGCTAAAGCGGCCTGACAAAGCGCCGTGTTCGCACTTTCAAATGGGGCGTCTAACCATTGGGTAGGGAAGTGCATCGCGCATTGTTTTGCGTTAAACGTGAAACAGCAATAATCCAAAACATGGTGCGGAAAGCCAGCTGGTTCAGGTGCATCGATTTCAATAATGACTTGTCCCTCAAGTGCGCACGAAGCACCAAGAGAGAGATGAACACTCTGTGCCATGCTAACCATCGTACTTAAATCAAAGAAACGTTGTACGTCTGGTGAATGCCCCATACCTTTCAAATCAGTAATTAGCGTCAAAGATACATGTTCTTCTCCGATGACGATTTTCGGGTATTGCGCAGCAAGCCTAGTGTTGTAGTACTTCGTTAATAAAGACAATCCCGCGCGTAAGGATGCGGATGTTTGAATTGCAACACCCAAAGCTCCGTGGCTTGATGGGCGCACCTGCAAACCATAGTAGACGGCATCAGCAATGGGCTGTTTCAGTTTTGCGTAGAGATTTTGCCCAACGCGATTGACGATAAAGTTGCTGACGAGTTCGGGGGGCTGAATGAAATCTGCGGCACTGAGTTCGCTGCCTTCTAAAAGTTCAGAAGGTTGAATGCCTCGGCTCAATGCGAAATCGCGAACAACAGGCAAGTAGTCGCCCGATGCAAGTGTAAGTCCGACGTTATTGTTATTCATATCAATGCGACATTCCCTACATATGAAATGAGCTCAAATGACTTTTTTTTGAAACCTTATCACCTATTGTCAAAGGCTTCAAAAGCGCACTATAGCTTTAACGCAATAATGACTGTTCCATAGTTGGAAAGTCGCAGGTTTAGGTTGTCGTTAAAGATGGCCTGATAATGATTACGCAGCTTAAGGTGAAAGTGATGACAAATACGACCGCTTCCAACAAGACGCCTTTGGATGTCCGTCCTCGTCATATGGAGTTCCCATATGCAGACATGTCGACGCGGGACTTCTTTGATAATAATTGTTTAAAAAGTGCTTATATTGCTGCGATGTCAGCGACCTTTCCAGATGGAGAAGCGGAGTTTATTAAGTCTGTGCGGCCTTATCGTAATGATACGAAAGACCCCAATTTAAAAGAAAAAATTAAGGGGTTTATTGGACAAGAGGCACATCACAGCTTGCAACATAAGCGCTTCAATGAACAGTTGCGTGACAAAGGCTATGACGTCCCGCGCTTAGAAAAGGTCTTTTTGAAGGACTTAGAATGGTCGATCAAACGTCGCTCAGATAAACAGCGTTTGGCATTTACTGTGTGTGTTGAACACTTAACGGCAGTGTTTGCCTGTGACTATTTGAATCATAGAGAGCACTGGGCTGGCATGGAAGAGAGCATCGACCAATTGATGCATTGGCATGCAGTGGAAGAGATTGAGCATAAAAGCGTCGCGTTTGATTTGTATATGGAAATTTTTGGAGATCGTCGCTTATTGAAAAAGTCGATGTGTATTGCTTTGATTCTGTTGCCATATCGCTTCATGAAATACCAAGCGCGTTTACTGTGGTGGGCGAAGCGCATGCCACGCTGGTCTGAAGTAAAAGGGTTTTGGAAGTTTATGTACGGTAAACAAGGCATGACACGCCGCATGGCACCGCATTTGAAAGACTTTTTTAGAGATGATTTTCATCCATGGGATCAGGACGATTCTCATTTCGTCGATGAATGGAAAGAGTCTGTCTATAACCCGGATTATGATTTAAAGGCTAAGGCGGCTTAAGTATCAAAAAGCGCATGATCAACATGCGCTTTTTTCTTTTTAAAGTGCGTACTGGTCTCCCCAATATAAAGCTAATCGAGCAAAGTCTTGTGCATTTTGTGTCGTTTGATCATCGATATACTCAACGCGAAGCATGAGGCCCTCTTGTATTGAGTAGCTATAAGAGAGGCTTGCTCTCGATGACGTATGATCCGCGTGTTGCAATCCAGCTTGCTCGCCGAGAATCGGAGCGCCAGGGCCGCTGAGTCCGTTATCGGTTGATAATTCTTCATAGCCAATCGACAAGTTGTGTTTCTGATATTGAATCGATACGTTTATGTTGCCACCACGCATACTTGCATCAAGGCTCGACACTCTTGTTGCATCAGATAACTCTCCATCACTGTGTCTCTGTAACGCGGAGATTTCTAGTTGATACGAAAGCTCCGAAGACTGCTGCCATTTAATGATGCTTTCAAGGCCATAAAGGGTCTCATTACCTGTAAAAAGAGTCGGTGTTCGAACTGTGCCTGATGAGTGAACGTGGTCATCGGGAATGTTATCTCTGCGACGTTTTACATCTGTGAAAAGACCCCATATACCAACAGTAGCTTGTAGTCGTTCAACGGTATGTTGGTAACGTGCAAACAGATCAAATGCAGGCTGATCGCTGTGATCGCTTCCTGGGTAATTCTCTCCATCCCAAATTTCAATGCCATAAGTACTTAAGCCCTGCGCTCCATGCCAGTTCATGAATTGTGCGCGGAGACCGATATTAGAGTATGTGCCTTCCAATGCGGTGAGAGCTGAAAGTGTTGGCTCAGTGAACGCCCGTTCATTAGGATGCTGGCCATTTTGTAGCGAAAAAGCGCCTTTCATTTTACCTGCTTCTAATTTGATATGTCCTGAAGTATGTGTCCAATGATAACCAAAGAAGGCTTGTTCGATTTCAGTTTCCACATCGCTTGAATGTTCATGAGCGCCAAGCTCTGTGTTTGTGAAAAAACCTGATTCATTAGCCCAAACAAAACCCAGTGTTGCGTCGTTGAGGCTCAAACCTTCTTCACTGGCGTGCATGGCTTCATTGCGGAGTATACCCGGGATATTCCAGTCATCGTTCTGAATATGATCTTGTGTTTGCCACGAAGCATAAATGCTTGAAGTGAGCGTTGCCTGTGGCATGTAGAGAAAGTCACCATGCGCATTGGCATTCATTGCCAAAAGCCCGTTAAGCGCACACGATAGCGTAATGCATATTGCCTGTTTTTTAGTGTCTATCATGTTAATTCCATGGGTTGCTAAAGCGTGGATCGCTTACGAAGCTGTTGTCAGTCAAGCTTTGGAGGAAGGCAATCACATCATTTTTGTCTTGCTCGGACATGTTAAAACCCGTCACAAAACTACTTTTGAAAGGGTTGAGTCTTCCATCTCCAGCATGAGGACCAGTTGTGATTAAACGTCCGCCGGCTGCATAGATTTCGAGGACTTCTCCTAATGTTGCCGCGCTACCATCATGTAAGTAGGGGGCAGTGAGAGCGACATTTCTTAGAGAAGGTGCGCGAAATTTTCCCATGTCGGACGGATCAGCTGTGATTTCAAATAGTCCTGTGTTGTCGTGCGGATAATCGCCCGTACCACCAATGTTGAATAATCCAGTATTGTGAAAGGGACGATTCACGAAGCTCATACTTCGATCCATCGTGGAGTCGCTGAGATGATAGCCGCCGTGGCAGTGGAAACACTCAAGCTCTTCGCTAAAGAACAATTGTCTGCCTCGATGTGCAGCAGCGCTTAGAGCAGTGGCATCGCCTTGTTCGAAGCGATCAAACGCTGAGTTGAAAGACACCATACCTCGAACAAAGCTCACTATCGCATCGCGAATGGTATTAAATGCGATAGGATCACCGAGCTCGGGATAGGCATCGTTAAACAAACTTTGGTAACGCGCCTCGTTTCGGATTCTATCAAGTACTTCTTCTTTGTTGCTGTCATCAATGCCATGCTCAATCGGATTCTCACCGAATAATGGCACAAGGGCCTGTTCTTCTAGGGTAATTAAGGCTAAGTTGGCCCAAGTTTGTGTTGCGTTATAAGCTACGTTCATTAAGCCCTGAGAGTTACGCGCTAAGAGTTCTCCAGTAGAACCTGTTGGCAATGCAATGCCATCACTAAAACCATGTTCTTGGATATGGCAGGACGCGCATGCTTGAGTGCCATTGCCTGAGAGGCGCGTATCGTAAAAAAGATGGCGGCCTAACTGGAACTTTTCTTCGCTCATTTGATTCGCGATGGGCTCGACAGGTAGGGGATATCTCTCTGGCAGATTCCATTCAAAACTTGTTTGGCTTGCATTGTGTGAGGTGTCGACAAAGTCACTTGAGCTACTGCTACATCCAGCCAGAGAAAGCATGAATATTGCGAAAAAGAGGCGCTTATTAAGCGCCTCTCTACAGACTAATAGCCGAAACATATTAACGAACACTAAAGACGGTTTGTGTGACGCTGCTATGCTCTGAGCCGATCGCGACATCTAGACCGAGTGCTTCAAATATTGATGCGCATTCTGGATCGGTCGCGCCTGACATGCACCCTGGCGCTCCATCTAGATCTTGAGTCAGATCTGAATTGCTCACTAGGTTGTCGAAGTTCAGTACGATTTGTTGGCTGCTTGGATCGAAGTTTGTTAAGGCTATTTTAGGGCGATTCGGACGCGCACATGTCACGGTTTCACCGAGTTGAGGATCTCCAGAACAATTGGTGCTCCCGAGATGAAAGTTCCATGAAGAAGCTGAAAAGCCAAGGTCGCTTGGTCGAATGATTCCGCCGACTGGTGCTACGTCGAGTCGCGCAAACTTGTAACCATTTTGCCAATTCCAATGCATGCTCGTCTGATCTAATGGTGCTACGGCCGTTGCTCTATCTGCGTGATTTAATTCAGAGGGAATGCCAAGTGAAAAGGTAATGCCAGTGAACGCGACATTGGCTGGAGCGCTCACGGTTCCTTCAACCTGAGTGTTTGTATTTTTCGTAGCGCCCGAACAGCTCGTATCTTTGTTCATGAAATCGAGCAAGCCCACGTTCTCGTGGTTCCAAGAGTTGTCTTCTAAGTCCAGTGCATACTCATTACTCTGATCATCTGTAAGTCTGATGTCATGCACATAGAATCTAAACTCTCTGATATCAGCATTGGTATTGTTTGTGCCTAGGCCTGTCAGTTGTGTATCGCAATCAATTGATACGTTATTGGCTTCTGCTGCAAATGCGATGGAAACATCTTGTTCTTGTAGGGCGTTGACGTTAGTAGAGCCGCCTGATGAGCAGGCAGCCAAAAGGGCGCATGTTGAGATAGCAGTAAAGTGTGAAAGTTTCATGATGCTCTTGTCCTAATAAAATGAATAAATATTGGCTTTAGGTGGAGCACAGGTCTGAATCTAGAGGATGTCTTCATCAAGCACAATGTATGCACGCGCATGCTTAGAAAAATAAGCAGGCTGACACTGGCTTAGCAATGAAGTTAAATCTAATTGTTGATGACTGTGCTCAAGAGAGCGTCATAGGAGGGGCGCGCGCGCGTTGAAAACTTGTTTTACGCGAAATCGCATTAATTGATCCTGAGCGGATGAAGTCTTGAGTAGGCGAGAATTGCGTGTGCGACAAGTTGCTCGCCAAATGGGCTAGGGCACCTGCCGAAAAGCTACATTGTTCATCTGCGTCGTGAACATTGTGGTTCTGTTCAGAATCACTATCTGTAATAAATACTTGTTTAATGCCTGCGTCGGCCGTA
>NZ_LWGF01000013.1:0-813 GCF_001635355.1 Oleiphilus sp. HI0125 | reverse complement strand
CAGTTGTTTGAAGTTATTTCTGTCGCGGCTATTACAGGCAATGCTTCTGTTCAGAATCATTCAGATGACATAGAGCTTGAACTTGTTACTGATGACTTAGGTTCCTTAGCTATGCGCTTCAGTACAGCTCGTGGCTTAGATTTGGTTTCATTTGAATATATAGAAAATGGATATTTCAAGCGGCTCTTAAATAGTTGTGAATCTGTGGTCCAAGAGGACTTAGACCTAGCCGGATTCTCAATGTCCGTGATCGAAGGTTGGAAAGCTCAGTTACTTCAAGAAGGGTTTCGTGTCTCGGATGCAGCCGCGATGGCATTGTCTGCTTATATCGCAAAAGGCGGAGTGTTGAATGTCAGCTTGTCTTCTCATGACATGGCGATTGAACAGGCTTATGGTTGGTTACCTGTCTTGGAATACGGTGGGACGCAGCTTGCTGTGAATACGGATCAAGGCGTTGAACTTGGGTTTCAGAAATATGTTCCTGAACCGAAAACTGAGCCGGTTGTTGAAAGTAAACCAGTGGAAATAGAGCCGCAATATTTGAACGTCGAGCTTACAGAGCTTGACGCGATGTTAGAAGAACGGGTGCGCATCACATTGCTGAATGGCAAACAATCCGAGGGTATGCTTAGTCAGGTTGATGAGCACTTACTTGTGATCACTCCTCTCAATGGAGACGGAAGTGTTTCGTTTACGTTTAAACGCGTTGAGTTAAGTGTCCTAGAGGTTTGGAAATAAATTCAATGAAATTGCATATTCCTAAAGAATTACCCAGCTTTGAAACGCTGTTAGCGAAACTTGTCGGCGAAAATT
>NZ_LWGF01000012.1:0-961 GCF_001635355.1 Oleiphilus sp. HI0125 | reverse complement strand
GATTTTGCTTGGGCAAAGATTGGTCTTAGGAACCGAGCACCATATCCAAGTGAAAAGAAGAAAGTAAATGATGCGATAACGGCACCGAATCCGAACCAGTATTGTAACTCACCATATTGTGTAGAGATGGAGCCAAGCAATACTACAGTGTCCAAATAAACATGAGGATTGAGCCATGTAAAAGCAAGGCAGGTTAATATTGTCGTTAATATGCTTGATGTGTTTTCTTGGCTTTCGGTAAGCTCATGCTTAACAGTGCAAGCACTATAGAAACTGCTTAAGCCATAAAACAGTAAGAATATTGCACCGCCATAACGTGCAAGGGTTTCTATTTGCGGATAAGTAGTAACGAGAGCGCCAAATCCGAATACGCCTGCCGAAATAAGAATGGCATCTGAAAGCGCACAGATAAAGCAGCTAACAAATACATGTTCTTTTTTGAGTCCTTGCTTCAGAACAAATGCGTTTTGAGCGCCGATTGCCAAAATCAATGACAGGCCCAAAGAAAATCCTGTCAGTATTGCGCTCATTGCGTCGCTACCACCTTATATAAGCTCTTAGGTTCATACAGAAAATAATGATGTTGGCGATAAGCATTGCGATGCTACCTGTTAAAATCCCCAGCGTAGCCCAGCAAATATTAGCGGCCATCATGGTAATAAAGCCATAGCGATGCTTGCTGCCTAATTGATAGGTTGCCAAAAAGGTAAAGATCATTACAAGCCAATCGCAGCCGTAATATTGGAAAATTTCCACGATAAGGTATTTATGCTTTTTTGATAGCTCCAATGACTGCAAGCAGGATGACGGCACCTAAGGTGGCGCTAACGATCGAACCTAAAATTCCACCGGCGTACAAGCCAAGGAGTTGCAGTACGAAGCTGCCTATGAATGCGCCAACAATACCAACAACTATATTTCCAACTAAGCCAAACCCTATGCCTTTCATAATTTGGCCTGC
>NZ_LWGF01000011.1:0-918 GCF_001635355.1 Oleiphilus sp. HI0125 | reverse complement strand
ACAGCATTTTTTCTGACTCGAAATACTCAGCCGCGCCTTCGCTATTTGATCCAAGAGGAATCGCTCGCAATCGCGGCACACCGGTCGCATACACGATGTCTTTAATACCAATAGCGGGGTCGCTAAGGTAATCGGTAATGCCTATCTCTGCTTCACCAAAAATCAAGTTCTGTGCATACGGCGAGTAGAGATTTGCATCTAGAACCAAGCTAGTTTTGGCCTTATCTAGCGCAAACACAGAGGCAAGGTTCTGCGTCACATAACTACCGCCACCACCGTGGCTCACAGAACTAACCATGCATACAAAGTTTTTCTTTTTTTGATGCTGCAGTAACTGCGTTCTTAGCTCCCGAAATATATTAAGCACTTGAGGGCTATTCATACCCGGGTAAATCAGCTTTCTTTCATCTAACTCTTGTTGAGTGAACTTATCCACTTCTTCCATTTGATCAATACGTGGATTCGATTCTGATACAGCCGCTTTGGTCAACTCGCTCACAGTAACACTCCCATATGAAACGCCACAGCTAAGCCTGTATAGGCTGCAAAAATAGCCAGCGCCAAGATTCCACAAACGACCATATCACTGCGTCTCAAACGCTGTGTAAGCGGTGTATTCACATGAGGAATAACAGCTAATACGCGTGCATCCATAGCATAAATAGATGATGCAAAGCGGATTCTCGGATCAAGCAGTACATAGGCAACAGCTAAGCCGATCACGAACAATATTCCTAACACTGGACCAACTAATACAAAATGTATAAAACGTAAACCAGAGGGCATCAAAGGCGGCAAGGGTGGCTCTTGAATTCGATACGTCACACCCTGCCCCTCGATATTCAAGGTCATTGAGAGACGGGCCTTCTCTTTACGCTCGAGCATGTCTTCATAAATTTTCTTGGTCACATCGTAGTC
>NZ_LWGF01000010.1:0-931 GCF_001635355.1 Oleiphilus sp. HI0125 | reverse complement strand
TCGCGAGCCCTTACTGGGATGACCCTAAGAAAGCCGCTCTATTTAATAAACACAATAGCGCCAAGCAAAAGCTTGAGCTCATCAACTTTGCACAAACATCAAATCATAAATTTAAAGGCATTATATTTGATGCTACTGGGTTTGAGACGGCGTCCGACTTGAAGTCGCTTTATGTCTACTTTCATCACGCCCTGAAACATTTAAAGCAGAACGGCAGAGTTATCGTAATTACAAATCGCACTAGCGATGAAAAAAGCCCTGAAAACAACGCCTGCATTGAGGGCACGCGAAGCTTTGTTCGATCATTAGCGAAGGAAATTGGCGCAAAAGGCGCAAGTGCAAATCTTATAGAAGTTGAGAGCGGCGCAGATAAAAACTGCTACCCAGCTCTAGCCTTTTTGCTTTCGCGAAAATCTTCTTACATTACTGGTCAATCTCTGACTGTTTCTAATACCCGTACGGTCGCCCCAAGCTGGCATAAACCCCTTAAAGGAAAAATTGCCTTGGTAACAGGCGCAGCATTTGGCATCGGCGCTGAAACAGCCCGCGTACTTGCACGAGACGGCGCGATCGTTGTCTGCCTAGACATACCTATCAACCAAGCACCACTCACGCAATTTGCTTCAAGCATCGGCGGACATGCGATAGCGCTTGATCTAACAACCACAGATGCAGTTGAAGAATTACTTGGTTCAATCACATCTCAATTGGGAGTAATTGATATTGTTGTGCACAACGCAGGTATCACCCGCGATAAAACCTTGCGAAATATGAGACCGGAGCAATGGGACAGCGTGCTCAACCTCAATCTTGAAAAGATCATCAAAATTAATGAAGCTTTGATAGAGAAAAAAGCACTCGCAAAGAATGCACGAATAGTCGGCGTCAGCTCTATTTCTGGCATAGCTGGCAACTTCGGCCAAACAAATTA
>NZ_LWGF01000009.1:0-646 GCF_001635355.1 Oleiphilus sp. HI0125 | reverse complement strand
CTTTCGTTACAGCTTGAAAGTCAGCGCGCGCGGCCCAAGGCGCCTCTCCATCTAGCGAAGCAGGCAACCATGTCTGGCCTGCATCGCCACTCTTCCAGACATCATTACGAAATTCGCTATCGCCAAACGCTAAAGGAAACTGTTTGGGTATCCGACCACCAATAACATAAAAATTTCCACGCAAGCTGACAGCGGCCAACCCCGCCCATGGCTCCCAACCTGTGTTGATGCCGTCGTTAACTTCATGCCACTCAAATTTATTAAAGAAACGCGCTTCATCTGCTTTTGCGCTAGAAACCATCACTGACAAAATCAGGAGTAAAACTCCCAAAGAATAATACTTAATACTGCTGAACTGACTCTCCATCACGATATTCTCCGTATTTGCTTTTTATTGTTCGAAAATCACGATGAATCGCTCGGATTAGATCATTAAATAACCAGTCCTGACAATCTTTGTAGCATTGACACGGTGATTCAAACCACTCAATTTAAGATATTGGACTTAACCGCGCCGCAACTAAACCAGTAAAAATATACAGAGACGGTTGATGAAAGTAATAAGAAAAGAAGACCTGAATAACTACATCGGTATAGAAATGTCACCGACAGACTGGTTATTTAATGATCTAATCCGAGCGATTCA
>NZ_LWGF01000008.1:0-738 GCF_001635355.1 Oleiphilus sp. HI0125 | reverse complement strand
CCTTGCTTTACGCTGGCTGTTGCTAGCGTAAAGCAAGGGGAAGTCCGCTTTACCGATCGTTTGGGTGAGAAAGTTCAATTAGCTGCTGGTATTAATAGCCAAGGTGCATTTGAGGCGGACACCATTGAACGCGCTCTTGCATGCATCGACCGTTTTTCTCAACGATTACACAATATCGACAAAAGTATGATTCAAGTCGTTGGAACTGATGCATTGAGAGTCGCAAAAAATGGTGGGAACTTTATAGCTAAAGCGGAACAAAAATTAGGTGCGCGCATAGAAATTATTTCGGGTTTAGAAGAAGCGCGTTTAATTTATTTAGGTGTCTCACATACATTGGCTGATGACGATGGCCGTAGATTAGTGATCGATATAGGTGGTGGATCGACGGAGTTCATAATTGGTGAACGATTTGAACCACTTGAACGCGCAAGTTTGCACATGGGTTGTGTCTCGTTTAGGGAGCGTTTTTTTAAAGACGGAAAAATAACAAAGATCGGTTTCCATAAAGCTATTGTTCAAGCAGAGCGCGAAATCATGCCGATTAAGAAAATATATAAGAAGAAGGGTTGGGAGCAATGTGTTGGGGCTTCAGGCTCCATCAAAGCAGTTTTTCAAGCGTTAGAAGCAGAAGATGGCACTCAGATAGAGCGACTATCCTATAAGCGATTGAAGACTTTACGAGATCAAATCATTGAACTTGGCCATATTGATAACCTTAACGAGCTAAATATAAAG
>NZ_LWGF01000007.1:0-937 GCF_001635355.1 Oleiphilus sp. HI0125 | reverse complement strand
CATCATCAACAAGCATCACGCCATGCGGATTACCCATTGATACGGCCGATAACTCATAATAGGCTTCTTCGACAGCCAGCGAATAAGTGCTGGCTTGCTGATCTGCTTCAAACGGAATTTGCGCGGGCTCCAATACTGGCTCACCCATATCGACACGAACACGACCATCTTCTTGAATGGTTAGCTCAATATCGGCATTACAGGTTTCAACCTTGATCACCGACTTATCGGTCAAGCCTTGCTCACGAACAAATACAGCAAAACAGCGCGCACCATTGCCACACTGTTCTACTTCTGAACCGTCTGCATTGAAGATGCGATATTTAAAATCCATGTCAGGCTTGCTTGGTGGCTCAACCAGTAACATTTGGTCGAAGCCAATGCCCATGCGCCGATCGGCGAGCTTTTTGATCTGCTCTGTTCGAAAATGCGCATGCTGGCTAATCATGTCGACAACAACAAAGTCGTTGCCTAAGCCGTGCATTTTAGTGAATTCAACAATCATGCGACTTACTCTTCAAACACATGCTCAAGGCGAATTTGCTCTTCAAAGGTCTCGCGCTCTCGACCAACAAACACTCGCTCGTTATCAACGATTAGCTCTGCCGCGCGATTCCGTGAATTATAATTCGAGCTCATTGCAAAGCCGTATGCTCCTGATGAACACACTGCAAGCAAATCACCTTCTGCGATATTTAAGGCACGATCTTTACCAAGAAAATCACCCGTCTCACAGATAGGACCAACGACATCATAGGTCTTCGCTTCACTCTTTGTACGAGGACTCACTGGCACGATGTCTTGCCAAGCACTGTAGAGCGACGGACGCATTAGATCGTTCATAGCAGCATCAACAACCGCGAAGTTTTTCTCTTCGTTGTGCTTCAAATATTCAACACGCGTTAGCAAGATTCCTGAGTTAGCAGCAATAGAACGC
>NZ_LWGF01000006.1:0-675 GCF_001635355.1 Oleiphilus sp. HI0125 | reverse complement strand
CGTTGACGATATTTTCACGTTTTGCATTGAGATCTAAAACCTGGATATGTCCGTCATTTGTACCGACAAATACAAAGCGCATCGCAGGTTCAGCAATGATAAATTTAGGTGCGACATCAAGTTGTGGGAGATCAACTTCTTCAGGCACTAAACGTATTTCACCGCTCAAAAAGTCTTCTTCTTGTTCGAATTGTTTTGCAACCAAGGCATTCGATTCTGTTACCGCGACGACCATTAGTGCGCCGTCACTTAAGGCAATAGAAATTTCTTTCAGAGGCTCGCCATTCTCAGATAGCTGCATAGCCTCTTCGCCGAATGGATATTCAATAAAAGGTTCAATCTTGCGCTGGTCATTGGGGTAAGTGATTTTATAGCTGTGCTGCAATACCAGAGCAGAACCATCACTTAGGCCAAGTACGAATTTGCGAGAAGCAGGATCTGCGTTGGCGACGCTAGATACTTCAACTCCCTCGGGAATCGGGAGAGATACAAGATTATCAATGCTCCCGTCTATTGTGTTAAAGAAAACTACCTTTCCTTGATCAGTTACACGAAAAGCTTTCTCGCCTTGCTCTTCTGTACCACTAAAAATTGTGCTTCCTGCAGCTTGTTCTGGAACATCGTAGGTAGCAACACGCTCTGCTTCGGCACTGGTGAATAGCGGTGCCACTTCAT
>NZ_LWGF01000005.1:0-954 GCF_001635355.1 Oleiphilus sp. HI0125 | reverse complement strand
CACATACGACAGGTGATTAAAATGAAAAAGACCCTTACTGCGCTCGGAATGTGTGCTGCGGTAGCTTTGTCTCCGCAAATGGCTAGTGCGACTGGTTCAGGCTCTGTTCCTATTCTAGACTTTGCAGGCGGCTTATTAGGCGCTCCAAACTTCCCAGATTCAGAGAACTACACAACAGATGACGACATCATCATTACCGCATTTGATGGCGTTGAATAAACGGCGAACATCTTTGTTCCTACAGATATTCAAGGTACTGCGCCAGCAATTATTTTCATCAATAGCTGGTCAATGAACGAATACCAATACTTACAACAAGCTGCAGAGCTTGCAGATAAAGGCTATATCGTTCTGAATTATGCAACGCGTGGTTTCGGCGAGTCTGGCGGTTTAATTGACACAGCTGGCCCAAAAGACATGAACGACTAGAGCACAGTAATCGACTATTTGATTGCTAACTACCCTGTAGACGAGAGCGCTATCGCAACAGCGGGTATTTCTTACGGCTCAGGCATCAGCTTACTAGGTGCAGCGCAAGACCCTCGCGTAAAAGCCATTGCAGCAATGAGTTCATGGGGCGATCTAGTTCATGCTTTGTACGGCGACCAATCGCCACGCCAAGTTTGGGGTGAGCTACTTAATCTAGCAGGCGGCTTAACAGGCAACCCAGGCCCAATCATTGACCAACATTGGAACAATGTAAAAAATCAGAACCTAGATGCGATTCCAGACGTTGTAGAATGGGCAAGTATCCGTTCACCGATCAATTACGTTGATCAATTGAATGAAAATGGCACTGCGGTTTACCTTGCAAAAGCTTATGGTGATAACCTATTTATGCCTAACACTCTGATGGAAATGTTCAGTCAACTTACTACACCTAAGTACGTTGACTTGCTGCCAGGCACACACGCAACTGCTGAATTACTTCCATCACTTGTTGGCTTGGGTGAA
>NZ_LWGF01000004.1:0-875 GCF_001635355.1 Oleiphilus sp. HI0125 | reverse complement strand
CAAAGCCCAGTGCATCTGACGTCTCAGGCTCGTAGTACAGAGAAGCATCGTTCAACGTCAGCTTTTCTAAAGCTTCACGGAATGACTCATAATCGTCGGAGCTGACAGGGAACAACGCCGCGTAGACTTGAGGTTTTACGCGTTGGAAGCCGGGCAACTGGCCGACTTCTTGAGTCTTAGCATGCGTGATCGTGTCCCCTACCGGTGCACCATGAATATCTTTAATTCCGGCTACGACAAATCCAACTTCACCTGCTTGCAATATCCCTGTTTCGGTATGCTTCGGAGTAAATACACCGCAAGAAGTAATCTGCTCGATCTTGCCGGTAGATTTGATAAATATTCTGTCGCCTTTGCGAAGTGTGCCTTCAACGACACGAACAAGCGACACAACTCCTAGGTAGTTATCAAACCACGAGTCGATAATTAGGGCTTGCAACGGAGCTTGTCGATCGCCTTCAGGTGGTGGAATCACCTTAACCAATTCTTCGAGCACATCTTTAACGCCCATACCACTCTTAGCACTGCACGGCACGGCATCCGTCGCATCGATACCAATAATATCTTCTATTTCTTGCTTTACACGCTCAGGCTCAGCTTGTGGCAAATCCATTTTGTTAAGGATTGGAAGAACTTCTAAGCCTTGTTCAATCGCCGTATAACAGTTCGCTACAGACTGCGCCTCAACACCTTGACCCGCATCAACGACTAACAAAGCACCTTCGCAAGCCGCTAAAGACCGCGATACCTCATACGAGAAGTCAACGTGTCCGGGCGTATCGATAAAATTAAGCTGGTACGTCTCACCGTCATCCGCTTTATAGTTCAGGGTCACACTTTGCGCTTTGATCGTAATACCACGCTCTCTTTCGATA
>NZ_LWGF01000003.1:0-36341 GCF_001635355.1 Oleiphilus sp. HI0125 | reverse complement strand
AAGAGCAAAACGTTATATCTTTTATTCCACCTTTAGATTTAGAAATATAAATAATGCGAGTCTTAATCTTTTTGATGTTTATTTGGTCTGCAAGTGCGCTTGCGGAAGAAACTTTTTATCTTGAGTTAGCAGCAAATGGCGTGATGCAATCTGTAGCTGACGATGACTTTACGCTAGCGAGCACAGAGCTAAGAGCCGGCTATTACATTGTTGATATGATCGCGATTGAAGCTTTTGCAGGAGTAGGTGTACTCGAAGATTCAGTCGGAGATGCGAATCAAAGTATGCCTTCGCTTTATGGCATCAATACTCGTTTTGAATCGCCGAGCAGAGATGGCACCAAGGCATTTATTGTTGTTGGATATTCATCGACAGACTTGGAGTTAAGCCGAAAAAGTTCCGGTCAGGTGTTGGCAGAAGATACCTTTGATGGCTTTTCATATGGAATTGGCTTAGAAGAAGCGTTGAGTAAAACCAACCCAATTTATTTAAATCTACGTTGGCAAAGACATTATTCAGCGGGAGATATTACGATTGATAGCTTAGGAGTGGCACTTCGTTATGCGTTCTAGTGCATTGTTCTGTTTCAGATCTATAAAATTACTGATTGGATTAGTTTTAATCCTCGTTATGAGTGCTTGTCGCAATGAAGATGGCGAACAAGCTTTTGTTGATGCTGTCGAGATCATTAATTTAGGTGTTCAAAGCATCGCAATTCAGGTTGACGGGCAGGGCACTATCCTCGAAGCGGGAACTGAATCTAGCCTTTCAGCCTTTGCGACTTTAGAAGATAGCTCATTGCTTGATGTCACTAATCGCGTTTCATGGTCTTCGAGTGATTCAAGCATTGTAACTGTGAATGGCTCTGGTCAGTTATCAGCCGGAACTAATTCAGGGTCAGCAGTGATTGCTGCTAATTGGGGAGATCTTAGCGCTTCCCAATCTATTTCGGTTTCGACGGCGTCTCTCATCAGTTTGTCGTACAGCAGTTTTACCTCTTCGTCTTCTCAGTGCGTTCCTGATCGTCAATTGATGGTTGATGGCGTATATGCCGATCGTACCAGTAATGTGACTGAACTTGCTTCGTGGGCAAGCAGCAATAGCAGTGTTGCGACAGTGAGCTCATCAGGTATTTTGGCAACCTTTGATGATGGAGCTAGCACCATTACTGCAACCTATGGCGGCCAAAGTGTGAATGGGACGATTACGGTTGCGGCAGATATTAGCAACCTCGCGCTTTCGAGCACCCCAGCGGCTAACTTTTCTTTAGATACCTCCGCTACGCGAAGCTTCTCAGCAAGCGTAAACGAGTTAGGCATTGTTCGTGATGTCACTGACATTGCGAGTTATGAGTCTTCTGATGCGAATGTTCTGACCTTTTCCAATAATGTTGCCAGTGCAGGAAGCCAAACAGGAACAAGTGATGTCACTGTGCGCTGTGGTGATCTCGCAACGACTCCAATTACAGTTACCGTAACCGTTCCTGCGACCGCTGATGATATTGAGATTCGCTACAACAATACCGATACCAGTCCAGCTGGACCATTTGAAGTGCGTGATAGCCCGATACAGCTGTCGGCCATCCTAGTCTTCAGTGATGGTTCTACTTTAGATGTCACAGATGATGCCGATCTTGACTGGTCTGTTAACTCGACTGTTTCAGGTACGGGAGCCACTGTAGACAACGGTAACAGCAAGGGCGAAGTGGTATTTAATGCTGTTGGTCGTACGCGTATAGGTATCGTATTTGATAGCGATGACTACCCATATTTTGAAGATACTATTGATGTATTAGTCGAATAAGATTAAAGTCGCGCCTACTTAAAAACCTGAATAGAAAATAACCGCTCAGGTTTTTTTTGTATCTAAAATTATTAATTGACCAAATGGTCAACTTGGAACAGGTATGCAAACCCTTAAACAAACTCTATCAGCGATGATGCTGATGCTAATTGCTACGAGCGCTGCGGCAGCAGGCGGTGGTGAAGTTCAGATGCTCGATCTAACCGCAACATGGTTAGGTGGCATATCAATCGCTATTTTCGTATTTGCGTACATGCTTGTCATCGGAGAAGAGTACCTGCATTTACGTAAGTCAAAACCTGTGATGGTGGCTGCAGGTATCATTTGGATTCTTGTCGCAATTTCTTACAACATGGCGGGCGACACGACGAGTGCACATGTGATGATTCAGCATAATATCCTTGAATATGCTGAGCTATTGCTGTTTTTGCTTGCCGCAATGACATATGTAAACACCATGCAAGAGCGTAATGTATTTGCTGCGTTGCGTTCATATTTGGTTTCTAAAGGGTTCTCTCTTAAAGCAATTTTTTGGATAACAGGTGCTTTGGCATTTGTTATCTCGCCAATCGCAGATAACTTAACAACGGCACTTGTCATGGCTGCTGTTGTGATGGCTGTGGGCGGTTCGAATGCAAAGTTTATCGGTATGGGTTGTATTAACATTGTTGTTGCCGCAAATGCTGGTGGTGCGTTTAGCCCGTTTGGTGACATCACTACACTCATGGTATGGCAAAAAGGTTTAGTTGAATTCACTGAGTTTTTTGCACTATTGGTACCATCTATTGTGAATTGGCTTGTGCCAGCATTGTTGATGTCACTGTTCTTGCCAAAAGGACAGCCAGAGGGTGTTGATGAAGCCGTGACCGTGAAGAAGGGCGGTATCGTGGTTATCTTCTTGTTCTTGGGGACTATCGCCATGGCCGTGTCTTTCCACAGTGTTCTTCACTTGCCTTCGATGGTAGGCATGATGACCGGCTTGGGTGTTCTAAAACTCTACGGTTACTACCTCAAAATCACAGGCGAGAATACCTTGAGAACGATCGAACAACACGCGGGTATCAGTGAAACAGAGCCGGGGACCTTTGATATTTTCGATCAATTACAGCGTGCAGAGTGGGATACATTGATGTTCTTCTATGGCGTTGTGTTATGCGTTGGTGGCCTAAGTGCGTTTGGCTACCTCAACTTGGCGTCTATTTTTATGTACGAGCAAATGGGCGCGAGCTGGGCCAATATTTTGGTCGGTGTGCTGTCGGCGATTGTTGATAATATTCCTGTCATGTTTGCCGTGTTAACTATGCTTCCTGATATGTCAGTGAATCAATGGTTATTGGTGACATTAACTGCTGGTGTAGGTGGTTCGATGCTCTCGATTGGTTCTGCGGCGGGTGTTGCCTTGATGGGGCAAGCACGCGGCTATTACACGTTCTTCAGCCATTTGAAATGGACGTGGGCAATCGCTTTAGGTTATGTCGCTTCTATTGCTGTGCATTTTTGGATTACGGATATGCCTTTTTGAGCAAGATCAACGTGTTCAAAAATAATTGATTGAAAAAGGCGCCTTACTTTTACAGGGCGCCTTTTTTGGTTTTTAATGAAAGAATATGTTCAGTTAAACATGCGTAGGAAGGTAGTGCTTTGAGCGAAACGTTTGAGGATATGCCGCTATATCCTAAGGAACTTAGCTGGCTAGCGTTCAATGAGCGGGTTTTACAAGAGGCAGCTAATGCGGCTGTGCCAGAACTTCAACGCTTACGGTACTTAGGTATTTTTTCAAATAACATGGATGAGTTTTTTAGGGTCCGTGTTGCCGATGTCAGCCGACTCGCTGCGTTCTCAAAGGGTGGGGAAGATAAACAGTTCTATCGCGATCGCTTAACAGATATTCAAATCAGAACACGAGAGCTGCAGCAGCAATTTGAAGTGACTTACAAAAGTGTTCTTAAAGCGCTTAATCGACGTCACATCTACATTATTACGTACGAGCAGTTCAACAAGAAGCAGGGCAAAGAAGCACGCCGTATTTTCTTCGAGCAAGTGTTGCCTGAGTTAGATCCTGTCATTCTTAAAAAAGACCTGCCTTTCCCTAAAATTGAAGACGGGATGCTCTACCTAATCGTTAAGACAGTCGATCAGGAAGATACGGTTAGATATGGTGTTGTAGAAGTACCGAGTGATCGCCTTTCACGCTTTGTTCAATTACCCCCTCAGCCTGGGCGCAAAACGAAAGTATTTGCAGTATTAGAGGATATTATTCTCTACAACCTACCTGATGTATTTCGTGGTGTTATTGATATCAAACAAGCCGAGGCCTACGTTTTTAAACTGACTAGGGACGCTGAGCTTGAGTTAGACGAGACCATCAACCAGAGCCTGGTTGATCGCATGGCGAAATCAGTCAAAAAGCGCTCATCGGGTGAGCCAGAGCGGCTTGTTTACGAAGAGAGCATGCCAGAAGATATGCTGTCTTTACTGACTAAGCGCATTGGTCTGGGGCGTTACGACAGTCTGATGCCGGGCGGTCGTTATCATAACTCGAAGGACTTTATTGGGTTTCCGAGCGTTGGTCCAAATTATATTGATGCCAAGCCAATGGATACTGTTACCCATCCGGCTTTAGCTGATTTCAAAGGCAACTTGTTCGATTTGATTCGTCAAAAAGATGTCTTGCTTTACTACCCTTATCATTCGTTTGATACCGTAATTGATCTTCTGAAAACGGCCGCGATAGATCCGGCGGTTACAGAGATTAAGATATGTTTGTATCGTGCAGCCGAGCATTCGCGCATCGTTGACGCCTTGTTGTCAGCAAGACGTAATTTGAAGAACGTAACGGTTGTTGTTGAGTTGCAGGCGCGTTTTGATGAGGCCAATAACATTGCGTGGGCAAATCAGCTAACAGATGGCGGCGTGAACGTAATATTTGGCGTGCCCGGCTTAAAGGTGCATACCAAGCTAATTGCCATAACGCGTAAAGAAGATGGTAAACCGCGTATTTATACGCACATTGGTTCGGGAAACTTTAACGAGAAAACCGCCAAGATTTATACCGATTTTAGTTTGCTCACACGCAATAAAGAGATCGGCAAAGACGTTGCCAATGTGTTTGATTTTATCAACTACACCTATCGCCGCCACGCCTATAAACACTTAATGGTGTCACCACTTACACAGCGTTCAGGCTTAGTGGGCATGATCGAAAATGAAATCTCGAATGCCAAATTAGGCAAGCCAGCCGAGATCATTATTAAGTGTAATAACCTCACCGATAAGCAAATTATTGCGCAATTGTACGAAGCATCTAAAGTGGGCGTGTCTGTTCGTATTATTTGTCGAGGAATGACATCGATAGTGCCGGGAATTAAAGGTGTTTCCGAGAATATCGAAGCCATTAGTATTGTCGATAAATACTTAGAGCACCCGCGAGTCTATGTGTTCCATAACGATGGCGACCCTAAGTATTTTATTTCTTCTGCAGACATGATGAACCGAAACATCGATTATCGTGTCGAGGTCAGTGTTCCTGTTTGTGATCAAGATGCGAAGCAGCAGCTACAAGACGTGTTAGATATTCAATGGTGCGACAATGTGAAAGCGCGTGTCTTGGATGCGAAGCAGAGCAATACTTATAGGCAGTTTAAAGTGAACGGCTTAGTTCGCTCTCAAGAAATGATTCATCAATACTTGAGTGATGGCGTCTTGCCGACTCGGATCAAACACGCACGCGAGCGATTACGCCGAGATCTTATTAAAAAGGCAAAAGAACGTGAGCGTAAGTTAGCCTAGGCTTTGCCACGCTTTTTGTGTCCTTACTTTTTGTGCGCTTTCAGCGAGCGATAGCAACGCGCTATCTCGTTTCCATGTTTTAGCAAAGCTAGGCAATTGATCTTCTAGAAGCTTGTCTTGTTGTTCAAATGTTCGTGTTAGCTGCTGTTTGATTCCCGATAATGTCAGGTGCGTTGAGGGTGCGCTTCGGTCGCTTTTCTGCATGAAAAGAATCGCGTGCGCGCTCGCAATATATTGCTCAGCAAGTTGTGTCTGGTCTAGCTCTAGAGCAATGGATAAACGTTGGCCGCATAATGCTGCCAAAATATGCAGATCTTCTTCCGTTCTAAATGGTTTTACGTACGTACTAAACGCATTGCCGACCAGAATATCCTCACGCTGGATACGTATTCCGGTTTGCTTGAGTTTTGCGTGTGCCAGTTCGGGTACAAAAGGAAGGGGAGGTAGAGGCTCTAATCCGAGTCTGTTGTCTTCATTGTTTAATTTTACGAGTACGATATCGCCATTTGCGTCAGGACGTTGATCGACTGCGCTAACAAATATGGTCTTCGCATCAGTGCCTCCTGAAGCAAAGCTCTTATAGCTATCGAGCATCAGCTGACCATTCTGTTCGTAGACCCAAGTTTGCATCTCGCGAGGCTTCTTCACACCTTTTTCGTTATGGCATAGAGCTGCGATGGCATCTCGATCTAGATCAAACATGTTTTCTAATGCAGATTGATAAGCCGAGGCAAAGGCAAAACTAACCTGACGAAAATGCGCACCGGCAACGAATGCTCTTACTAGAGAATCGTCGTACTTTGAAGTGAATGATTGGTGTTTCGCTAACCAATCTTGCATCGATGAGCACCCTATAACTGGAGAGTTAGCTGCGTTTTGGACCGACGGTAGTAAAGATTCAATCATGATATTTGATTTTCTAGTTTTGATTTCGACCTTGGTGTCGCCAAAAGGTTTGCTGCGCTAATCATTCAATTCAAATGTCTGCGAAAATCGCTGAGACCTTATCTTGAATTGAATGAACTGCTGACGGAGTTAAACAGGTGTCTTTCGTTTGCTTCGATAGAATACAGAAACTATTGGAACACCTTGATTAAGCGATTGAGCTTATTTTGGAGCCATGCGTAATGCACAGTCAATACGGATTACTTCGCCATTCAAGAGCGGGTTTTCGACCATCTCTTTGACGATACGTGCATATTCCTTTGGATCACCCAAACGCTGCGGGAATGGCAGTGTTGCAGCCAAGCTTTCTTGTGCTGCTTCGGGTAAAGAAGCCAGCATTGGCGTCATAAATAATCCCGGAGCAATGGCTAGCACACGAATCCCGTAACGAGCGAGTTCCCTTGCAGCAGGTAGGGTCATTGAAACAATACCGCCTTTGGACGCTGAGTAAGCCGCTTGGCCAATTTGCCCCTCATATGCAGCTACGGATGCCGTTGAGATGATCACACCGCGCTCACCATCGTCGTTTGCATCTCGGGTTTGCATTTCATCTGCAGCAAGGCGAAGAATATTAAATGAGCCACTTAAGTTAACGGCGATCACTTTGTTAAAGAAATCCAAAGACTGTGGACCTTCTTTACCCAGAATTTTTGCCGGAACACCAATCCCTGCGCAGTTCACTGCAATGCCGACTGGCCCATGTGCAGCTTTAGCTTGATCAAAACATGCTTGCGCACTTTCGGCGCTCGTTACATCACAGTCAAATGCTAAACCACCAATTTCACTGGCGACTTGTTGCGCCTTTTCTGTTTGCACATCAAAGATACTGACCTTTGCGCCTAGCTCTGCTAACAACCTAGCCGCTGCTTCTCCAAGCCCTGAGGCTCCGCCAGTTACAATTGCAGGAACACCATTGATATTCATTCTTACATCATCCTCGTTACTATTATTTTTGTCTTACAGTCTTTGTTTTAAAGAACTGATTACTTACGAAAGACCTTTACGTAAACGTAAAGCTAGTGGATGAGCATGATATGAGTAAAGTCGGGGGGAGGCAACCAAAGCCAGCATTTGGCTTTGGTTGAAGGCTTAAGAATCTAGCTTAATGCGCCGCTGCAAGCAGAGCATCGCAGGCTTTGGCAGGATCACCGCTTTTGTTGTATTCCTCTACCCATGCAGGATAGTTGTGTACCACTGGGATTTTCTCTGGGTGAAAGCCTGGTTTAAGGTAAGCAAATAAAGGCTTTGTAAATGAAGAAAATACGCCTTTACGTCCATACATCCAAGGCAAGTTCTTAATAAACATTTTGCGACGCTCCCATTTTGAGAAGCCATCAGCCTTAAGCAGTTTGTCCCCATTAGTGAACATGATTCGCATGGTTTCATAGGTTCCGTATATAACCGCCCTCACACGCATGAAATAACCAACTTTGGCAACTTTCTGCATCACATCAAATGCTACGGAACGATGCTCCATTTCTTCAATCGCATGCCATGCAAACATCGTCTTCATTCGATGATCGAAGCCTTCAGATACATATTTTTTACTGAAGAATGCTTCTGCCATGAGCGCAGTAAAATGCTCAAAAGCTGCGGTAAGCGCGACATTGTATTCGGGTGAATACTCATTGAGATATTTGTCGATGATCTCTTTGTGCTCAGACAAAATCTCATCGATTGGCATACCCTGTTTTTTGAGCAAATTATTGAACTTAGTATGTACGATGCCATGCTGTGCTTCTTGGCGTGTAAAGGCTTTCACATCTTCGAGTTGTTTCGGGTCTTCAATTTGGTCTCTAAATGCGCGCACGGCAGTAATAAAGTAACGCTCTCCATCAGGGAAGGTTACCTGCATTGCATCCATCAAGCGTGTGCGGAAAGGATTACCATCTAACCAGTATTTGGGAATGGTTTCGTCCAAGCCAAAATCTAACTTCTCTCGCACATCCATATCAGGTTGAAAATGCTTGCCATCATTTAGCGGCGCGTAGTTTGAATCTGTTCTGTACATACTAGTTCTTCCTTAAAACTTACTGATTAGTTGATAGTCTTCAGGATCAAAAAGATCTTTCATCTCGTTATGCAGATATTTATTTCTCCAACGCAAAGGTATAGCCCAAGAGAGCAAGGCGACGGGTTTAGATTGATGCCCACACACAATGCGTTGTTTGCCAGTTTGAATCGCTTTAATGACTTCTCGCACAACAGCCACTGGCGGCGTTTTTAGATACTTAGCGGTAAATTCTTCGCCACCGTCGGTATTCATTGCGATGTTTGTTTTTATTCCGCCTGGGTGAAGCAAATGCACAGAAATAGGGGAGTCTTCTAACTCAACCATCAGCGATTCTGTGAAGCCTCTTACAGCAAATTTCGAGGCGCAGTAATCAGAGGCGTTTGGCGTTCCCACGAGGCCAAAGATGCTCGACACGTTAATAATCGCGCCTTCATTATTTTGTATTAGCTGTGGCAAGAACGCTTGAGTACCGTAGACAACGCCAAAAAAATTCACGTTCAGCGTTTGCGTGTATTGTTCGGCATCTATATTCCAAACGGGCTTGCCACCACCACCAATGCCTGCGTTATTGATCATCACGTGTGCAGGGCCTAGTTCGTCTTTGACGCGACGCGCAAACTGATCAACGATTTCTTTATTGCTTATATCGAATGCCTGACTACATATGCCTTTGTGAGGCAAGGATTCGAGTTGCTTTACGGTTTCGTTTAATCCTGCTTCGTCGTAGTCGGTAATCGCGATCCGTGCATTTAGCTTTGCAAATTCCAGCGCGTAGGCGCGCCCCATTCCAGAACCCGCTCCGGTTATGACGATGGTTTTATCTTTAAAGTTCTTCATGCGGCACTCGTTTCTTTGGTTTTGTTGTGTTGCTGAGTTGAGTTAATCGTTTTGTTTTTAATCGATGACACATCTACATTGATCGAAGGTGGATAGAGCTTCAGGTTCTCGTCTGTCACTGGGCCATGCCGAAGATTTTTGAGATCTACTTTATAGTCCATCGACATGTACCAAGGCGCCTCGAACCCTTGGCGAGGGAGATCTTTTAGTACTCGCTGTACATAACCTGCACCAAAATCTAAGAGAGGGCGTGTTGGCATGGTCGGGCTAGGCAGTTCAGGACATGCTGCGGCCTGATTGTTGTCACTCATGTGTTTTATCAGTCGACAGTAATGCTCGCATAGCAAGCCTACTTTTAAGGTCCAAGATGAGTTGGTGTAACCAATGGCAAAGGCAAAATTAGGTATGCTGCTCAACATCATGCCTTTGTATGCAACGGTATCGGATAAATCGACGGGCTTGTTATCGACGTGCAGCTTAATACCGCCAAACAGTTGAACGTTCAAGCCGGTAGCCGTTACGACGATATCTGACTTGAGTGTTTCGCCTGATGCTAGTTCTATACCTTCCTCGTTAAAGCGTTTGATCGTGTCGGTTACAACCGAAGCTTTGCCATCGCTGATCGCATTAAATAAGTCTCCGTCAGGCACCGCGCATAAGCGTTGATCCCAAGGGTTGTATGGTGGATTAAAATGTTGGTCGACAGGGTAGTTCTTTGGCAGCAGGCTCTTATTGCTATGACGAATAATCTTACGTGCGAACTTAGGGAAACGTTGGCACAAACGCCAAATCAGACGCGAAATATTAATGTTTTTATTTCGCGTTAGTTTATACGCGAGGCGTTTAGGGAGCAGTGCGCGAAGTACGTTAGCAATCGGGTCGCTTTGCGGCATGCTCATCACATAAGTCGGCGTGCGCTGAAGCATAGTGATATGTTTTGTCTTATCCGTCATCGCAGGTAACAGCGTCACGGCTGTTGCACCACTGCCAATTATCACCACATTTTTACCTTGGTAATCGAGATCTTCCGGCCAATGTTGAGGGTGAATCACTTGGCCCTTAAAGTGTTCTATTTCCGGAAATTCTGGCGTATAGCCTTTATCGTAGTTGTAGTATCCAGCGGCGCTAAACAACCAGTTACAGCTAACTTCTTCAATGGTTTTGACGTGGCTGTTGCTATGTTCTATTTGCACCGTCCAGCACTGTTCTTGTGAGCTCCAATTGGCGCTTAATACTTTTCGGCCGTAGCGAATGTGTTGGTCGATTTTATTTTCGGATGCCGTTTCACGAATGTATTTGAGAATATCCTGACCATCAGCAATGGCTTTTTTATCTTCCCATGGTTTGAACTCATATCCAAAGGTGAATAAATCAGAATCAGAACGAATGCCTGGATACTTAAACAAGTCCCATGTGCCGCCAGACCGTTGGCGAGATTCAAGAATTAGATAGCTTTTATCTGGACAGTCTCTTTGCATGTAATACGCAAGACCAATCCCTGAAAGACCAGCACCAACAATGAGTGTGTGAACGTGTTTTGCAGTCGCCATAATACTTACCATCTTTTATGCGAGTTAGCTTTTTCGTTATTGTGTTGCTCATTCTATGAACAGAAAAATGATTGGTCGATATGCAAAATAACTCAATATGATTATTATATGGTGCATATTGCACTTTAATGCTGTGAAGAATTGAGGGTTTTGCATTGGCTGAAAAAATAGAAATAGCTGCGAGCACTGAAGAAAAAGAGCGTATTTATCAGTTGTTACGCCTTGGGGCCGAGAAAGCCTTGGTGATGATTAGCAAAGACGAAATCATTGAGCAGATGGAGCAGGCCGGTATGTATGGGGCGGGCGAACATTCTGACCTGGATGATCCAGTTTTAATTGCTGCAACGCGCCGTTCCATTCGCTCAAGCCTTATTCATTGGTTGAACTCCACTATAGAAAACCCCGAGCAAAAAGTATCGCCCTTTGTTTCAGATAATATTGTGCAAAATGCCTTGGCCATTATTGAAAGAGGCGTGCCAGAACTCATGTTAGCGCTTGATAGAGCAGGACAAAACGTAGCATGGCAATACTGGATGAATGTCGCGTTTGAGATTGCTGAAAACCCGCGTGAATTGAAGTTGCTATTGGATGTGTCATTCAGGTCTATCTCAAGTTATATCGATACAAGTCGCGATTTATTGCAAAGCATATTGAAAGAATATTCTGACGATGAACAAAGTGCTTATCTGGCTAAAAAGCGTGATCTGGTAGTGACCATTCTAGAGGGGCATGGCGTACAAGTTGATAAAGCGATCAGGCAGCTAGATTACACAATGACTCAGGCGCAACATGCGGCTGTTGTTTGGAGTGATGAGGCTAATCTTGAACTCAATGCACTTGAAAAGGCAGCAGAATATTTCGTTAAGTGTTTTCGAGATGTCGACTCTTTGTCTGTCATTGTCTCAGCAGAAGTGATGTGGATATGGGTGGGTTCTTCGGAACCGATCGATACCTATCGACTGCGTTCTTACTTCGCTAAACTAAAAACCATTAAGCTCTCTTATGCATCAGCTGGACAAGGCTTAGAAGGCTTTCGCAAAGCGCACATGGATGCCTTGGCGGCACAGAGAATTTTGGGACGCTTCCGGTCGGGGGCAAGTATTGTGTCTTATGAACAACTGCGTCTGGCAGAGATGTTATCGCGAGATCTCGACGCAACGAATAACTTCATTCGTTATATCTTGGGCGATTTAGCACGCTCTTCGAAAGAGTTAAGACAGTCGTTGTTGGCGTATATCGGTGCTAGCTGTAACGCGAGCAAAGCGGCTGATCAATTGCATACTCATCGTAATACCTTGCTGCGCAGGCTCACCAAAGCACAGGAGTTACTGCCGCGGCCTTTGGAAGAAAACTTAATACAAGTTGGAGCGGCGCTGGAACTTTCGAGTTGGCTATCTTGATGAAAGAGTAGTATTGCCAATACCTTTAGAGATATGAGAGTGATCATAGACAATTGCGGTAGTTTGTTTTTTAGAGGGTAACATCAAGCTAATTCTTCTTTTCCTGTCGGCGCTGGCCGACGGCAGGCCAGGGTCTTTGTTTGGCCAAAGACCCCAATACCCCAAAGGTGACCCAGATCGCTTGCGCGCTCGACGGGATTTAAGTTTCGTTCCAATCCGTCATTGCCGCGCAGGCGGCACAAAAGCGCTTTAGCGCGTTGAACGACAAAAAGTCGGCCCGAAGGGTAAGCGAAGCGCATCATCTATTGTTTAAAGTGCAATGCATGGAGTTAGACAGAAGCGGCTGTTAATGATTATCCGCAGCCGATAGGAGCTCCATTAGGACAGCGGACGAAATTCATTATTTGTTAATGCCCTAAACACCCAGACTTAAGTCATTAAGTTAGAGTACTTTTTATATGTCTTCGTCGAAATCGAGTCTATTGAGCGGGCTGTCTGTTCCTGCGTAATGTTGACCCAAAACATGAGTATATATCTGCGTTGTTTTTACATCATTATGTCCAAGTAAGTCCTGTACGGTACGAATATCTGTGCCATTTGAAAGCATATGTGTAGCGAAACTATGTCTGAAGGTATGACAAGTAACTCGTTTGAAGATACCTGCTTGCGATACGGCTAGTTTTAGCGCTTTGCGAATTACAGAAGGGTGAAGATGATGCCGGCATTCTATCTTAGAGATCGGGTGGAGGCAGGTTGTTGTAGAAGGAAAAAGGAACGCCCAACCTGGTGATCGAAAAGCATTTGGATACTTCCTCCCTAAAGCCGGAGGCATGGAACTTCCTATCCCTAATAAATTGTCGTTCTTTTGAACTACTATGGCTTGTTCAATTAGTTGACGTACCGCGCCAAATAATCGTGGGCTAAGCAGAGTAACTCGATCTTTATTTTCTTTTGAATTAATGATTCTCAGAGCGTTTTGATCAAAGTCGATATCGTGTAATCGAAGATTTAGGCACTCAGAAACTCTTAACCCACTCCCATACATTAGTGCAACAGCTAGTTTGTTTCCGTCTTTGAGTTGTTTTAGGACTGTTTGGACTTCGAGTTCAGACAAAACAAGAGGCAGACTGCGTTGCTTCGTCGCTAATGTAAATCCAATTTCCCCAAGTGGCTGCTTCAGAACTTTGTCATACATAAATACAAGAGCGTTAAGAGCTGACTTTTGTGTGTTTACTGCTACATGTCGATCGACTGCTAAGAAGGTCAAAAATGACTTTACTTCTTCAGTGCCAAGATTTTGGGGGTGTTGTTTATTATTGAAGTAGATGAATTGTCTTATCCAACCGAGGTAAGACTTCTCAGTTTTGTAGCTGTAACCACGCAATCGAATTTCATTTTGAATTGATTTCAAAAAAGGACTTGGCATGATAATAAGAAAACAGAAACTTTGCTCGTTTTTATCCCTTTGATAATAATATTGTGCTCGTTTTGTCGCCTAGGTTTCGTTAAAACGACAATAAAAACAGTAGGTTAGAAATATAACAGGTGCGTATACGAGACCCCTCACTATTTCTACATAGGTGACCCCTCATATGCGTGATAAAGAAATGAGTAAGGTTCGAGTTTTTTCTTTTAAAAACAGAGTAGTATATGGAAAAGGGAAGAGGCTACCTGTCATGCATATGAGGGGGGCTCACTATACAAATGTTATGAGTAAAAAGGAAAATCATGACCAATGATGTTTCACCAGAGTTCTGGGAAAGAGCTGATAAAATTATTGCTGTAGCTAATGAACAAGCTAAAGAGTTTGATATTGGTAAAGTAAGCTCGTCAACTCTTTATGCTGCTGCAAGATACTGTGCCTTTAATGTTGCTTCTTCAGCAGATGACGTTGAAGAAATGCAACAAGACAAAGAAGAAGCTATTAGGTACTTTGTAGGTCAATTTCAAAAAATGCTCACCGAAAACCTAGATGAGTACATAGCAAGCTATGAAAAATATAAACCTCATGGCAAGTAACAATAAAACTCATAACAAGTTTAGCCTGCATCGCCCCGGAAAAAGCCCCGGGGCTGGACTCGCTATCGCTCGCCGCAGCTAAAGGCGTTATAAATCAAAAGGAGAAATGCACATGGTAGTACCTGTATCGTTAATCGCTCAATTCATTGGAATGTTTGTCGCTTCAAAGTTGCTCAAGCTCAATATTGGTTTGGTGGGCATAATTGTTCTAACAATCGTTCCCGTTCTTATATCACAATCTATTCCTGGTATAGCGGGTTTCGCTCTAGCAATTGTCAGCATCTTTATTTTACTCAAAGTGCTAGATGGCTCGGCATCTATTGGTAAAGTGTTTGCAATAGGGATTATCAGTCTGGTTACTCAAGCTGCTATCTTTAAGTTCGTTGTACTCCCTTCAATGAACCACGCTATGCAAAACGCAAATACAGTAGAAATGCGAGACGGCTCGGTAGTGATTGACGGTAAAACGGTAACTACCGATGAAACCGGTAATATGATCATCAAGTGATGATTTATAACCAGTTGCACCACCGGACTCGTTACCACTGCGCGGTGTGCAAGGCGTTAGGTTTCTCAAGGGCTAGTAGCCAAGAAAGCTTATGTTTCGGATATCAACACTTAAATGTTGCTAGATTATAATCCTACTCAAGGAAAAGTCGCAGACGACAGCGCCTATAAAACGCAGCAGCCATTGCCGCCGTTAAATCGTTGGGTGCAATCGTATTGGCAGCTCACAGTTCCCAATGGCCAGTCTCAATACCATAGTGTGCCGGATAACTGCGTTGATTGGATCATTAATCTAGATTGTTTCGAAGACAATTTTCTTATTCCGCCATTTATCTCATCTACTTTATTTGATATCGATGGTCCAGCTTGCTTTTTTGCTATTCGTTTTCGAATTCTAGGGCATAAAGGCTTGATCTCTATGCCTATAGGGGAATGGGGTGAGGCTGGTAGTGTAAAAGCGGAACACTTATTACCCAGGAATGTCCTTTATTCTGTATTTGAAGCCATTGTTAACGCAACATGCTTTGGTGAGCGCTGCAATAGTTTATCGGCAGTAATACTTTCTGCCATAACGTTTAACGACGTTGACCCTCGCCTAGCTCGTTACATTCGATACTGTTATGAAAATGTCAGCTCTAATCTTGATCTGTCAGAGAGCCGGATTTCTGAATTTGGAGTGTCTGCACGCCAGCTTAGACGTTTGGCCAAACAGCACGTTGGCTTGCTTCCTAAAGATTTTGGCAAGGTGTTAAAATTTCAGAGTGTTCTCAAAGCAATGAATGAACCACAATACAACAATGCCTACCTAGATCATTACTACGACCAGCCCCATTTTGTGCGTGAGTTTAAACGTTTGTCTGGAGTTACGCCGGTACAGTTCAGAAAAATGTCCGTTTTATGCAATCACAACTCTTCTGATTGAAGAATAATGTAATTCAGCTAATCAATAGTAAGAGGTCAATAAAATGATTGAAATAGACGCGATGTTTCCTGTGATGGTAACGGCAAAATTAGATGCGGTGAAAGCATTCTATGAATCCGTGTTTGGCTTTAATGCCGTATTTTACGACGCTAGCTTTTATTTGCATTTGGTGTCACCCAACTCAGGGATTCAGCTTGGTTTCTTGTTACCCGAGCATGGAAGCCAGCCAGACTTTCTTCGACCATTAATGTCTCCCGATGGCTATGTGATATCACTAGAAGTTAAAGACGCAACTCGTGCCTATGCCGAAACACAAAAAATGGATTTAACGATTGCGATGGAGCTCAAAGAAGAAGTTTGGGGGCAGGTACATTTTATGCTAGAAGACCCCGCAGGTTTCCGAATCGACGTGGTTCAACATTTAGAAGTTTCAGGTAACTAGTCAGAGCAAAATCTAACAAGGCGCTGCACTCGGAAAAATTACTCGCTACGCCCTTAATTTTCCGGTGAGAGCAGCGTTATGTTTTCGAAGGGAATCAAATCAATTGATCAAGAATTTTATTTTTATTACTTCTTTCGTTTTGCTGTTTGGATGTGCAACAACGATTAAAGAAAGCTCCCAAAAAATTGATCAGTATGAAGAGCGATCAGAAAAAGCTAATCAACGAGCTGCTGAGATTGGAAGACATCCTGGAACTCCTGAAAACATTGAAAATATTGAACGTGCTAATGAGGAGTCAGCTTATTACCGAGAGAAGGCGCGTGATGAGTGGTGGAATTCACCTGTAGGGCTCGTGTTGGGCTTGATTGGCTTACTTATTGGTATTGCAATTGAATAAACATAACAAGTTTATCAACCATCTCCCCAGCAAAAAGCCTCTGGGGCTAGACCTCAGATCCGGCGCTTCGCGCCTTCACTGCGGCCTGTTATAAAAGCGTTCATGTCTGCTTACTATATAAACTCGAAATAAATCCCAGCTAAAAACTTGCCTGTCTGACGTCCGCTTCTGTATATAAATCGAAAAGTTTTCGCGCCGCGAAATGTCCGCTTCTTGCAGAAATACGCATTAATTTCTAGTCTATGAGCGACAACCAAACATCCGCTTCTGTCTATTTGCGAGGGTTACTTGTAGACAGAAGCGACAGTTAAAAGATGATCATTGGTCGTCTGGATTACTTAAGGTCTATCATGACAGCCGACTAAAAACACATTGACAGAAAGCCGCCGAGATATAAACGCCCCCCCTTTTTATTTTTTGCTCTGCTCATGGTAATTACCAGCCATCCATGATTTGCGCACTAAGCACCTATAATTAAATGCCGCCCCTTTGTATTAATTACAGCTAAGGCCTGGATAGATATCCCGATCAAGATAACCATCAGGCATAAGCATTTCAGAAACACTCAAATGGTTATTCCAAAAGTAATTTGGCGATATTTCAATAAAATCGTCAAATAAAACTATATGGAAAGCATCAACATCTGAAGATGTATACCCTTCATTGATAATCATTTCAGAAAAAGGAATAAACACCCTAGTTTCAATACCATGAATCACCGGCTTACTTGAAATTGATGGGGAGTTAATCGGCACGTAACCAATATAGCTCCACACGCCATCAAAGCCCCATAGTTCGATGGCGTATTCTTTTACTCTATGGTCGTTCACAGTGAACCGGAATTCATAAGACTGTGTACTTTCTCTAGAGAATACAAACGCATCATGACATTCTCTAAGTGAAGGCATTGTTGGAACGCCAAGCTCGGTCGGTCCCGTGTAGTACTCTGAATAAATAAATCTCTCAAAGTTTGGCTCGTTGCCTCCGGGCAGATTAAAATCAAATCTTTTTGCTGAGATATTTCCTGAATTATCTTCTACAACTAACTCCCAATCGGACAAGTCAATGCGATGAAGGCTGTTAGCGTCATAAAAATAACATTCGAATACATGTGTGTTTTCGATTTCGCAATATGATCGATAACCACCATTATAGATATCCCAACGCCAATCAAGCTCATCATTTTTGTGAAGATAAATAGTATCGATATCATCGAATCCCTGAGGGTCGGTCACTTCTGCGTTAACAGAAAACGTAACAGTTTCCACTTCGCCGACATGTCGGGTGCCGCCATATGACTTAGAGAAACTGCGCACATCAGTTAAAATTCGACCAATCACCGGCGCCCCTTGAAGGGTCTCACTGTTTACGATGTTTGATGACTCCCCACTTGAACCTCCTCCGCATGCGGAGACCATAAACGCTATAACAACACTTACCGCAACTCGTAACATTTTTACTTCCACTACTTCCGATCAAAAACTTTATCCCGGAAACACTCGGATCCCTAGGAAATAGATACTCCCGAGTCAGATCGCTCCCTGATTTAGAGCGTAATTATACTTAATCACGATTTAGGAAATAGGTTATGTTTAACAGTCTCTTAAGAAAGAGACGCAATAACATTTTGAGAGATGGAGACTGCTAGTCGGACTATGCTTTGTAAGCCAAAGAAGAGTATATTTTCTGTTGTCTTTCCCTCTAAACTTTCCAGTTAACCGAAATCCCAAAGTCTGCTTAGTCGCCATGGAAGATAAAAGCTTGACTTAACTTGATGCGTATTTTTCTTTCGTCCGCAATGTGACTCTTAGTGGCTTGGATTGTCGGCTTCCCTCTTGAAGCGGGCATCGGGAAAGGATCAGTGCCAAGGTCGGCTAATGTCTATTTTCCTAGCATTAGATTCGAACCAATAGATTACCGTCTTCGCGATAATAACGGACTGAAACGAGGGGGTAATCCCGTCGGCCGCAGTCGACGGGAAAAGACGAATGACAAACGGTCTAAAAAAGTAGCTTAAACAAGCTGCATCAAGCTGTCTTTGGAATAGTCTTCTAGTTCATCTAAACGTTCTTCACGCACTTTGATCACCCATTCAGGGTCTTGCAACAACGCACGACCAACCGCAACTAAATCGAATTCGCCGCTGTTGATGCGATCATTCAACTGAGTAATCGAACCTGCTTCTACACCTGCCTGCGCTGACATATTCATACCATGTTCTTCACCAACGAAGCTGGTATTTAAGCCAACACTACCGACTGTGATAACCGGCTTACCGGTTAACTCTTTGGTCCAACCTGCTAAGTTCATGTGGCCGTTTTCTGGCGCATCTTCGAATTCTTTTTCCCAGTAACGACGCGTGCTGCAATGGAATATATCCACGCCGGCTTCAACCAAAGGAGTTAGGAATGTTTTCAATTCTTCTGGTGAGTTAGCTAAACGCGCATCGTAGTCTTGCTGCTTCCACTGAGAAAAGCGGAAGATAATCGGGAAGTCTGCACCCACACGCGCACGAATCGCTTTCACAATTTCTACTGCGAATTTAGTGCGGGATACGAGATCGCCGCCATAACTATCGTCACGCTGATTGGTACCTTGCCAGAAGAACTGATCAATCAGGTAGCCGTGAGCACCATGCACTTCCACTGCATCAAAACCGATGGCTTTGGCATCTGCTGCAGCCTGCGCAAATGCTTCAACGACTTCATCGATATCTTGCTGATTCATCGCTACGCCGTTTTCTCTGCCCGGCTTAAATAAGCCAGAAGGGCTGTGGCCAGGAACAGAAGTATCTGGCTCTATGCCTTCTTTACGAACTGAGCCGACATGCCATAGCTGCGGGGCAATTTTGCCGCCTTTTGCGTGTACTGCATCAACCACTTTTTTCCAGCCCGCTAAGGATTCTTCACCGTGCATAAAAGGTACGCGCGCATAACCATTAGCAGCCTTATGACCAACCGTGGTGCCTTCGGTAATAATCAATCCCACTTCGTTTTCTGCACGGCGAGCGTAATACGCTACGTTTAAATCATTCGGTACATTGCCCGGAGAAAAGGTACGTGTCATTGGCGCCATTACAATGCGGTTTTTTAGTGAAAGGGGGCCTAACTCAATCGGATCAAATAATGGGGAATTGCTCATAATACTCTCGTCGTTAGTTCTATTGCATAGGCTCTAATTATTGAGCGCTTAAGTACGAACCAGCGCAGCAAATTGCTGCATGGTTTGATGAAACATGTCTTTACCGTGCAAGCGAGCGTGATATAGCGCTCCCTTACAACTAAAAATAAATAAGCCAGCTAGGGCTCTGGCAGAGTCTTCAGCGGATGCGCAATCTGGGATATGGGTAGAACGGAACTCTCCAGCCTCTATGCCTTGCTTAATAACCTGCTCAACCCAGTTCAGCTCAATATCGCCAAGCTGCTTTAAACGCTCGCGAATGCTGTCGTCCAATACAGGTAAGTCATTATGAAAGGCACTGATCGGGCACATTAGGTGTTCATTGAGGGTGTGTTTTTGCGCGGCCTTGAAATAGCGCTCTAACTTATTCCAGTTACTTGAGCCTTTCGCCTCGAAATTATTCAGCCCTTCTTCTAGCCACTGCTGAGTCCAGTCACACAGGGCTAAACCCAGATTTACCTTTTTTGGAAAGTAGTGATGTACGCTGGCTTTCTTGATGTCGAACTCGCGGGCGATATCTAGAAAGCTAAAGCCGTTGTAGCCGCGGGCACGTAAAAGCTCAGCCGAATAGTCGATGATTTGTTGTCGGGTGTTGGTTGTCATGTGTTTATCCTACCTACCGGTAGGTAGGCAGGTCAAGCGGCATTATTTGCCCAACCAAACTCGACGCCAGCATGTGCACAGCGAGGCTGCTAAGCGCTATTTTTATCAATAGTATGATTTTGTCGTTGTCTGCCTTTATGCGCAGCTTAGTGCCCAAAAATGAGCCGACTATCGCACAGACGATCATTACACTGATCAGCAATAAGCTATCACTCAAAAACGGGGTGATAGCCAAATACACTGGGATTTTTGCAAGATGACTGATCGTCATAAACATGGCGCTGGTGGAGATAATCTGATCGTTAGATTCTAATTCTTTAGTCAAAACGGATAAGGCTAGCGGGCCCGGCGCTCCAACGATTAGCCCTAAGCCGGTCTGGAGAAAGCCAATCAAATAATAACTTTCAAACTTCTTTATAAATGCGCCAAAGGTTTTGCTCCACAGGTTGAGAAGTAGATAGCAAGCAATCGCAACAGGCAAGAATTGCAGGGGAATATTAAATAGCGCGAGGCTAAATACGATCGTCCCTAGAACTGAGCCGATCAAAAATGCAGGAAAGAGGTGCCACTGAACATCAGACAGTGAAAAAAACATTCGTGAAGCATTACTCGCAATCTGGGTAATGCCATGAATCGGAATGATAATGCTTGGGCTAAGAAACAGCGGAAGAATCGCAATCAGTAGCATCCCCCCACCAAAGCCAATGACGCCTGCGATGATAGACGTGATTAATGTGATGAAACCGAGTGTAAGGATCATGCCCATTTTATAAGCCGTAAGCTGGTCGATAGTTATGAGATCTTTGCATGATGCCCTTTCGTTACGGTAACGAAGCCTCAAATTTTTGAACTAACATATTCATCTCTCTACCGTGATGATATGTCTGCCTTTCTTGTTCTGTTCGGTGAATGCGAATCGCTGTTTTGAAGAACGGTGCGTCATACACGAAGGTATGAAATTCACCGACTTCTCCGCAAGGGTCGACACACTCGGGTAATCCCTCAAGCAGGGAATTATCGTAGTCTGCGCCGCAGCAGTGTTCCTCAAGATGTTTTAGATTAATGCTTTGCAGCAAGGCTCGAATCGGTGTGTTGATGATTTGTCGAGCGATCTCTCGAGACAGATCTATCTGTTCTTCGATTAAGAGCGGAAATACACACTCAATAACTGTTTCTGAAAATAGTTTTTGTCGAAACTCGACAATGCCGTTGCAGTATAAATCGCCAAATGCGATAGCATCGAATGGAACGGTCCAGTTCCCTAAGCCCTCTAATAGTGTGTTTTTGTATACTTCGTTCGATACTTGGTCGGCCATCTTGATTTCGAGTAGGGGGAGCTCCATTGCTTGGGCTTGAAGACGCACATACTTGATGGGAGTAGCTTGAATTGGCACAAGCGATTTGCTTTCAGAGTACGTCGTAACTAAACCAACAACTTCATATTCAGTTGACTCAATCATTCGTTGCATTGTAAGTGCTGAATCCTTTCCAGAACTCCAGCTAATAATTACTCGCTTCAAGTGCCGTGCCTTAGTTGGCGGTGATATCGATTCCGTAATTCTAAAAAATAGCCATCCCAATAGCACTAGAACAGAATCAATTATGTAAAAATAGCGTAGTGATTCATTGAGAGCAGTTTAATGTGAATGCTGTGATCATTGCTTCAGCCAACAATAATTAAGAGTAATAGCTATGAATGTTCTGATCACTGGTGCCTCTGGTTTTATTGGAGGGAGGTTAGCCTCTTATCTACTAGACAATGGGGTATACAAGGTGCGGGGAACCGGCCGTTCACAAGCCTTAGTCGAGCAGTTTTCTGGAGAAGCAGTAGAGTGCTTAATTGGTGATTTAAGCGATGTAGAATTTACCAATCAGCTAACGAAAAATATCGATGTGATCGTTCATTGTGCTGGTTTGGCAGGTACTTGGGGAGACTACCAAGATTATTATCAGGCCAATGTTCTATCGACCCAATTGCTTGCGGATTCAGCGAAAAAAAATGGTGTGATGCGTTTTATCAATATCTCATCGCCGAGTATTTATTTAAATTTTGAGCATCAACTCGATGTAAAAGAGGACTATCTTCCCGCTGAGTTTTCAAATCATTATGCGCGCACTAAATACGAAGCTGAAGTCTTGGTTCAAGCTGCGCATTCGGAGTCTTTTCAAACCATATCATTGCGCCCACGAATGGTGATCGGGGCGGGCGATAACAATATTTTTCCGAGATTGCTAAACATGCAGAAGCAGGGCTTATTGAAGCAAGTGGGCGATGGTCAGAATATCGTTTCGATGACTTCGATACAGAATTTATTGGTGTTAATTGAGCAATGTTTTGACGCGCCAAGTAAGGCAATGGGTCGCGCTTATAATGTCAGCAATGCGCAGCCAGAAAAGCTTTGGGAAGTGATCGATCAACTCTTTGTTGCAATGGAAATGTCAACAAAGCGGCCTTCTGTACCGTTTAAGTTGGCTTTCACTTTGGCGCGTTGCAATGCTTTTCTTAAAAAGCTGTTTCGTGTGAAAAAAGAGCCAGGCTTGTTGCCTGTGCCTGTTTCAGTGATGGGTAAATCAATGACGCTAAATATAGACGAAGCAAAGATGAGACTTCATTATCAGCCGACGGAGACAGCACATGATTCAGTCGAAGAATTTATTTCGTGGTGGAAAGCTCAGTCAAACAAGATTTAGATAGTTCGATTTAGTTTTTATGATCGCTCGCGTCGCAGTAGGGCGGTGTGGCTGTTTTACCACAGCCGCAAAGTGTTTTTGCTTCATCTCGATCCACTTGAAAGACAAGCGGGCGGATTTTTGAACCGTCATGCGAGCCATTGCAAAAAGGCAGGGTGCTCGAGTTCGAGCAGCTACACCAAAAGTAATACTTATTGCGTTTAAGCGAATGTTCTGAAGCTTTCGGGCAGTGTGTGCTCATGATGCTTTGCTGAATTATTGAGCGCTAAAGAATAAAGAAAAGCGTAAGGAATACCAACAGTTGATGCTTGAAACAATGCGGCGAAAGAAATGGGAAGAAGGAAATACTGGATAGTGGATTTGGGTGGGGAATGACCAGCTAGCCCTTCATTCAGATTGACGGGCTAGCTGGTAGAGTTCGGAGCTTGTTATTTACACTCGCTCAAGCTTTTGACCATTCCTTCGATCAGCGCATTGTAATGGCCTGGGCCTTCTTCAATTGCGCTACCAAGCGGGTCCATAATGCCGATGGTTGTGACCACTGAGCCTTCGAATACATTGCTCACTAAGCCTGAGTCAAACTGAGGCTCTGCAAAGACACAGGTCACATTGAGTTCCGTGACTTTATCTTTAATTTCTTTGATGCGTGCTGGACTTGGTGCTTCGGCATCTCCAAGTGTAATGGATCCAGTTGCTGGAACATTGAAGCGTTTTTCAAAGTATTGATAGGCATCGTGGAAGACGACAAACTTTGGTTCACCCAGTTCTGAAATTTGTGCTTGTGCGTTTGCAATTAGTTCATCGAGACCTGCGATTGCCTTTTCAGCATTCGCTTCGTATTTGTCAGCGTTTTCTGCATCCATTTTTGAAAGAGTGTCTTTAATCACAGTCACCCAGTTTTTCGCATTAACAGGGTCAAGCCATGCGTGAGGGTCTACTCCATCATGGGCATGGTGATGACCTTCATGCTCATCATGTCCATGATCGTCATGTCCGTGATCATCATGCTTGTCGTGCCCGTGGTCGTCATGCTTGTCGTGTCCATGGTCGTCATGTTTGTCGTGTCCGTGGTCATCATGATCGTCGTGTCCGTGGTCGTCATGCTTGTCGTGTCCATGATCATCATGATCGTCATGCCCATGTTCGTCATGATCGCCATGATCATGGCCTTCAAAGGTTGCACCTTCGCGGAAGGCATATGTGATGGTTTCGTCTAACTCAAGTATCTCGACTTTCTTCGCAGACTCGGCAACGTTATCCATCGATTTCTCAAGCCAAGGTGTTAACTCTTCTCCCATCCAAAACACGACATCAGAATTTGCGAGTGAACGAGCTTGGGAAGGCTTCAGGCTATAGTAATGCGGCGATGCTTCTGCAGGAATGATAAGGTTGGGCTCTGTTACACCTGCGGTAACCTGACTAACAATTGAGTGCAGTGGTGCAATATCTACTGCAATGCTAGGTGCGTCAGCAAATGCTGTAAGAGGAAGTAATGACGTCATGAGCGCCAAGCGATTTTTCTTGAGCATATCTTTTCCTTGAGCCTGTTTTATTGGAGTTTAAATAAGTCTTCAAAACGTAATGATATGTTGTATCATAGCTCCTTCGTCCTTTGCTTAACAACTCGTATTTTTTGGTGGGTCGTTAGGCAGTTTTTTTGAGGTAATGCGTGAGCAAAAAATTAATAGAGTGCGAGCAGCTTTCAGTGTCTTTTGGCGCAAAGCCCGTACTCAGTAATATCTCCATGTCTGTTGGGGCAGGGGAAATCCTAAGTATTATTGGTCCAAATGGCTCAGGTAAAACCACTTTGTTGCGTGCGTTAATTGGTGCAGTACCTCATATTGAGGGCACGATTAATAGATCACCTGACTTAAGTATTGGTTACGTTCCGCAAAAGCTTCACATTGATCAAACGCTACCGATGACGGTTGAGCGTTTTATGAGTCTACCTAAAAAGCACAGTAAGGCGAGTCTTGTTGAAGCACTCGAGATGGCAGGTGTTCCCAATCTCGGGAAGCAGCAATTAATGGACTTGTCAGGCGGGCAATTCCAACGCGTATTATTAGCGAGAGCGCTGCTAGGCAAACCAAATTTACTCATTCTCGATGAGGCCACACAGGGCCTTGATCATGCTGGTGTTGCAGATTTTTATCGTCAAATCGCTGATGTAAAAGATAGTCTTGGCTGCGGTATTTTAATGATCAGTCATGAACTGCATATCGTTATGCGCCAAACTGATCGCGTGATTTGTCTAAACGGAAACATCTGCTGCCAAGGGCGCCCTGAAGTAATTACCGACATGCCTGAATATCGCAATCTATTTGGTTTGGATCAGAGCGAAGCGTTGTATTTGCACAAACCTCATGCTCATCATGATGACCACTACACCCATGATGAGAACTGTGAAGGCGGCCATCACCATGTTTGATGATTTTCTTGTTCGTGCAGTTCTCGCGAGTGTTGGTGTTGCGCTAGCCGCAGCACCTTTAGGGTGTTTTGTTGTGTGGCGTCGTATGGCTTATTTTGGTGATGCGACCGCACATTCAGCCGTACTAGGTATCGCTCTTTCTCTTAGTTTTTCTACGCCAGTTTTTCTGGGCGTTTTAATCGTTTGTATGATCATGGCGATCACCGTTTCATCATTGAGTGAGCGTGGCATTGCCATGGATACCTTACTAGGTGTGATGTCGCATTCAGCCCTGGCAATTGGTTTGGTTGCTGTGTCGTTTCTGTCCGGTGTGCGAATCGACTTAATGTCTTATTTGTTTGGCGACATTCTCGCTGTCGGTAAATCAGATCTCTTCATTATTTGGAGTGGGGCTGCGCTGGTATTAGTGCTCGCGGCACTGCGCTGGAACGGACTATTACTATCTACGCTTAATCCTGATTTAGCACTAGCAAGTGGGTATAAACCAAAACACGAGCAGCTCATTCTTACTATTAGCCTCGCGATAGTGGTCGCAGTCGCAATCAAAACAGTCGGTGTATTGCTTATTGTCGCAATGCTCATTATTCCAGCTGCTACAGCTCGAGTACTCAGTTCTACCCCTGAGATGATGGCTATTGTCGCTGGTGTGTTAGCGATTTCTGCAAGCTTAATTGGCTTGCGTGGTTCCTATGTTCTCGATACTCCAACAGGTCCCACTATCATTAGTGTGTGTGCGATTTTGTTTGTTGTTGTGAACCTTGGATATCGTCTTCTTCCCAAGAAACTACGTAAAGGAATTTCATAATTATATGGAAGCGATGGTGGACGAGATTCAGCGAAAATTAGCTGAATCAAATGACATTCATACTTTGGCAGATATCTACAAAGACGACGTTAATATCGCCGTCTGGAAACGAGATCTCTCATCAGGATTACGTGATTCAATTGCATCTCTGCTTGATCAGGCTGAATTCATTCGTGTTGAAGATGATGTGACGCCAGAGAACGTAAAAGATCGCTTAAATTTGAAACTCGATCACTACGAAAATGTAGCGCCATTGGTCGATGATCTTTCTCACGTCGTTGATATATTTTGCTGCTTGTTTGAGCAAACACGCGTTGGTTTGCGTTTGACCAAATTAGATCGCGCTATGTGTCCGCGTTTTCATACTGATAAAGTGCCATGTCGTTTAGTGACTACCTATCAGGGACTCGCAACTGAATGGCTTAAGCATGACGATGTTGATCGCTCAAAACTTGGGGCAGGGAATAATGGCCTTTCAGATTCTGAGTCTGGGATTTACTCATCTCGTCAAGATATTCGATCCTTGACGGTTGGTGATGTTGCGCTCCTTAAGGGAGAGAAGTGGATTGGCAACGAAGGCGCGGGTTTAGTTCATCGATCCCCAAACGTCGGAGTAAACGAAAAGCGTTTGTTGTTGACCCTCGACTTTATCGGTTAAGGCACAATTCTCTTAACATGCAATGAGCATATCTTGCTCGGTGAGTGGGGGAGCTATATCCATCATCGAGTCTCTTCAAACCAAATTGTTAGTTGTTCGTGAGATCTTTATGAATCATCAAAATATAAAAGGACTTACACAAAGTAGATTCTCGGTCTGGAAGTATTTGACGGGAGTACTTTGTGCGGTTCTCATCGTATCTTTATTCACCTTGTGGGATGAGTTTGTTCTTCACAGTGTTACTTGGCAGAAGTATTTCCATTCTCTGTTAACGGAGCATATCACCGCTGTCGCGACGAATGCCTCTTCCTATGGAATGATGCTAGTGATCGTGAGTTTTGCTTACGGTATTTTTCATGCTATCGGTCCCGGGCATGGCAAGGCTGTTATTGTGACTTATTTGGGAACCAATAAAGACAATATTCGAAGTGGAATATTTATCTCCTTTACTGCGGCGCTTATGCAGGCCTTGGTTGCTATTGTTCTTGTTTCACTTTTATCGCAAATCCTTGAGCTTAAGTTCTCTGAAGTGACTCAGTATGGCGAAAAAGTATCACTTGTGAGCTATGTGCTAGTGATGATGTTGGGTTTAGTTTTAGTGTTGACGGGATTGCGTCGCATTATGGAAACTAAACCTCTTGGTAGCTGGTCTTTTGGTCGCTTGTTTAGCGAGACAGAAAGGCATAGCGACGAGCATGAAGTCAGCCATAATGATCTCGATCACTCGCATACTCACAATCATGCTCATCATCACGACCACTCGCATACTCACCATCATGATCACTCACATGGGCACCATTCGCATGAACATTCTCACAATCATCATTCTCATGATCACGGTTCATCTTGTGGCTGCAATCATGCTTACGTTCCTGAAACAAAACAGACTCCGTGGCAAACGTTTTTACTGATTTTATCGATGGGGTTTAGGCCATGCTCGGGGGCAATTTTAGTGCTTATTTATGCGCACTTAGTCGGTGTGTACGGTTACGGTGTCACCGCTACTTTAATGATGGGTTTAGGAACAGGTTTGTCTGTGAGTATTCTCGCTGTTATCGCAGTATATGCTAGAGGATGGATCGAACGATTTATCGGTGAGTCTGGATTAGCAGAAACGCATTCTCACTCACGGTTTGCACATTATGTTCGTATTTTTGGGGGCATTGTACTCGCTGTTCTAGGTTGGGAGCTGTATCAAGCTGCAACGGTTGTGCAGGCGGCTCATCCATTGTTCTAGATCGATATCTATCGGTACGATTTAACGGCTCAGTGAGCCTTTTTTATTGAGAACTAAATGATATGTTATATCATAACGTTTTTGAGTTTGAATTATAGAATTAAGAGATGATTAGACGTTTATGTATCAAAAATTCTTTGGAAGCCTAGAGCACAAAAGAGATGGCGATACAGTTGAACTGAAGGCTGTGCTAGAGAATCTAGCTTTCAACGAAGACGGTTTAGTACCGGTGATCACTCAAGATGCATCAACAAAAAATGTATTGATGATGGCCTGGATGAACAAAGAGGCGATTGAAAAAACGCTTGAGACGCGGAAGGTCACATACTGGTCGCGCAGTCGACAATCATTTTGGGTAAAAGGGGAGTCGAGCGGACATACCCAAGCACTGTGTGAAATGTATTTTGACTGCGATGGCGACAGCATTTTATGTATTGCTGAGCAAGTTGGGCCTGCTTGTCACACTCTCAGACCCAACTGTTTTTACTTAAAAGCCGATCAAGAATCGCAAGTTGTACATGTAATAGGAGATGGTTATCAATCATGACCACAACACTCATTAAGAATGCCTTGGTGGTAAATGAAGGGAAAGCTGAAGAGCTTGATGTGCGTATTAAAGATGATCGCATAGCGGCCATTTCAAGCAACCTGACTGCTTCGAATAACGACAAAGTCATTGATGCGCATGGCTTCTGGCTTTTGCCGGGAATGATCGATGATCAAGTTCATTTTCGTGAGCCGGGTTTAACGCATAAGGGAAGTATTAAAACTGAATCACGAGCCGCTGTGGCGGGCGGTATTACAAGCTACATGGAAATGCCGAATGTTAGCCCGGCCACTACGACCATAGAGGCCTTGCAAGACAAGCATGATATTGCAATGAGAAACTCGCTCGCTAATTACTCCTTTTACCTAGGTGCGACCGAAGACAACTTAGAGCAAATTAAACGTGTAGACCCCAAGACCACCTGTGGCGTTAAGGTGTTTATGGGGGCATCGACAGGTAGCTTACTTGTTGAGGATCAAAATGCATTAGATGCTATTTTTCGTGAATGCCCCGTGCTTATTGCCACGCATTGCGAAAGAGGGCCTGTCATGGATCGAAACCTAAAGAGAATCGAAGATTTGGGGCGTGAAATTACGATTCATGACCATCCAATTATTAGAGATGATGAAGCCTGTTATGCCTCTTCATCTTATGCCGTTGGATTGGCGAAGAAGTTTGGCTCGCAGTTAAATGTTTTGCATATCACAACAGAGAAAGAGCTTAGTCTCTTTGCGTCAGGCCCAGTCGAAACGAAACACATTACTGCCGAGGCTTGCGTTCATCATCTTTGGTTTAGCGAAGAGGATTATGCCCAGAAAGGTAACCTAATAAAGTGTAATCCAGCAATTAAGAAGGCTAGTGATCGAAACGCCATATTGCGGGCTTTGCGTGATGATGTGATTGATATTATTGCAACCGATCATGCGCCGCATACCTTTGATGAAAAAAACGTACCTTATATGCAAGCGCCTGCGGGCCTGCCATTGGTTCAGCATGCACTGCTGAGTTTAATTGAGCATGTTAGAAACGATCGCTTATCAATTGAACAGGTCGTGCAAAAAGCTGCGCATAATCCTGCCATTCGATATGGTGTGCAAGAAAGAGGTTTTATCCGAGAAGGCTATTTTGCGGATCTAGTGCTGGTGTCTCCTAACCAAGTTACGCCAGTTAGTCATGACAATGTGTTGTACCGTTGTGAGTGGACACCATTTGATGGGACAACATTCTCATCACGAATTCAGTCAACTTGGGTCAATGGAAATCTTGTGTTTGATAGCGATCAAGTGATTGATACCCACACGGCTTCAGCCTTGATATTTAATCGTCCAAATTAGGAGATTTATGAGTTCCCAAAAGCAGTTACCTGATGTTGCGTCGAATGCAAAAGTAGAGCGCGCCGCGACATTACGATGGGTAGGGATGGAAGCGATAGCAATACCTTTGTTTGTGAGAGCGCAGGGCGCTTTGCTTCAGGTGAGTGCCAGTGCCGACTTATATGTCAGTCTTGATGCGGCTGAGGCAAAAGGTATCCATATGTCGCGCTTGCACTTAGCCTTAAATCGCGATTTAGGTAATCAAGCGCTCACGCTAGAAACGCTTCAGGCATTGTTGTCGCAAATGCAGCGATCTCAGGAAGGTATTAGTAAGAATGCGAAACTTGCTTTGTCATTTGATTTAGTGCTTAACAAGCCAGCAATGCTGAGCGGTGAACAAGGGTTTCAGCGTTACCCGATTCGTATTGAGTCAGTTTTGCGTGACAACGAATTTAGCACACAGGTGGATGTGGAAGTGCCTTATTCGAGTACTTGTCCCTGTTCCGCATCATTGTCTAGACAGCTTTATAGCGAAGCGTTTGATCAGCGCTTTGGTGAAGAGTCGATTCCAAAAGATCAGATCCTTCAATGGATACTTCAAGAGGCAGGTTCGGTAGCAACACCACATAGTCAGCGTTCTTACGCGTACATTAAATTGATCTTAGCTCCCAATGAATGGTTCGAGTTTGATGAGCTAATTTTTGATGTTGAAAAAGCGATTGGTACGCCTGTTCAAACGGCGGTCAAACGTCAAGACGAGCAGGCATTTGCCAAACTTAATGCAGATAACTTGATGTTTTGTGAGGACGCAGCGAGACGCTTAAAAGACAGCTTAGAGCATATGAATGGCGTGGTGGATTATTGGTTCAAGGTTGAACATCAAGAAAGCTTGCATGCACACAATGCTGTAGCGATCGATTATAAATTTAGCGAATGAAAAGCGCCCCAAGAAAAACGAGGAAATAGAGAATGATGGAAGATGTGATCCCAAGAAATTACGAAGAATGGAAGCATTGCATTACGGTGGAGTGCGGCATCCCGCTGTCTATAGAGTTTATTGAAGAGAGAATCACTGCTTTGCAGGACATACGAGACTTTAAGACAAAGCAATTCTTAGACTTGTATGGTGAAAGATATCTTAATCAAGTACTTGTATGGTTTTCGCAAGCGAAAACAGCGCTGCAGACTAATTCATGATTCAAAGCTTAAGGAAGGTAAGTATGAAAAGCCTAGATACAGATGCTCTCTTTAATGAGTGGAATGCGGCACTAAAGACTCAAGATGCAGAAAGAGTGGTTGCTCTATATTCCCAAAGCGCTATTTTGTTGCCTACGTTGTCAAATCAAGTTTGTAGGAGTCCTCAAGAGATAAAAGATTACTTTTCGCAGTTTCTCAAGCTAAGGCCTCAAGGTAGAATTGTAGAAGCTGATTCGCGTCGATTCGGAGAAATTGCCATTAATTCTGGTGTTTATACTTTCGAGTTTGAAGAAGAGACTCTCGTAAGTGCACGATTTACTTTTGTTTATCACTGGGATGGTGAAAATTGGAAGATAATCGAGCATCATTCGTCGCGTTTCCCAGAATAGAGTATTAGCCTCAGGTAATAGTATTTATGACGAATTCAACAAACACTGTGTCGAATGCTGAGGAGCAGGATAGCTGCTGCAGCAATTCTAGTTGTTGTGGGCCAGAAACCCCAGTGACTCGAAGTGCGCCAAAGATCGGCCGAAATGAGCCATGCATTTGTGGAAGTAGTAAGAAATTTAAAAAGTGTTGCGGTGCTTAACCGTCAGTTTGAAAAAGGCCCTTCTGGGCCTTTTTTTATGTCTGATTATCAATTTTTTTTGTATTCACATCTTCTTTTTGAAATAAATGATATGTTGTAACATATCTGTACGACCGTTAATTAAGCAATGAGATACTGATGAATCGATTACCCGTAACCGTCCTGTCTGGTTTTCTAGGTGCAGGAAAAACCACTGTTTTAAGTCATATACTGAACAATCGCGAGGGCAAGCGTGTCGCGGTGATCGTGAATGATATGAGTGAAATCAACATCGATGCATCGATGGTGCAAAATGAGGTGAGTCTAAGTCATCAAGAAGAAAAACTGGTCGAAATGAGCAATGGCTGTATCTGTTGTACCTTGCGCGAAGACCTTCTTGTTGAAGTGAATAACCTAGCGAAAGAAGGGCGCTTTGATTATCTGGTGATCGAATCAACGGGTATTTCAGAACCGCTACCCGTTGCAGAGACCTTCACTTTTGCCGATGAAGATGGCGTTTCACTGTCTGATGTTGCAAAGCTGGATACCATGGTAACGGTTGTGGATGCGCTGAACTTCTTAAATGATTATGACGAAGCAAGATCCTTACAAGAAACGGGCGAACATCTTGGCGAAGAAGATGAGCGCAGCGTAACCGATTTGTTGATTGATCAAATCGAATTTGCCGACGTGCTATTGATTAGCAAAACGGATTTGGTAGAAGAAACGGATATGGAGCGTTTAAGGGCGATTCTTAAGTCCCTGAATACCGAGGCGAAAATTATTCCGATCGCACATGGCAACGTCGATATTAACGAAGTGCTTGATACCAACTTGTTCGACTTCGAGCGCGCACAGCAGGCGCCCGGTTGGTTGAAAGAAATGCGCGGCGAGCATGTTCCAGAGACAGAAGAATACGGCATTAGTAGTTTTAGCTATGAAGCTCGAAGACCCTTTCATCCAAAGAAATTTTTCGACTTTCTGCACCACACTCAACAGTATGGAAACTTAATTCGTTCCAAAGGTTTCTTCTGGTTGGCGACCCGACCTCAGTTTGCAGGACAGTGGAGTCAAGCAGGCGGAATGGCGCGTTATGGTTTTGCGGGCATGTTCTGGAAAGCTGTGCCAAAAGAAAACTGGCCGCAAGATGAAGAGTATTTAGCTTCTATCGAAAAAATGTGGGAAGAACCATTTGGTGATATGCGCCAAGAGCTCGTGTTCATCGGACAAGGCTTAGATAAGCAGGCCATGACTGATGCCTTAGATGCTTGCTTATTGTCAGAAGATGACCTGTTAAAAGGCAAAGACTTTTGGGCAGAGCTAGAAGACCCATTTCCTGCATGGGAGTAGTGTCCTAGTTACGAACACAAACGTGTTTTGATCTGTTTAAAGTGCTTAAGCGGTTCATCTGCTTGAGCGCTTTTATTCTTGTTCTCATAGTATTTGATCGTTTGGTTTGCGTACCTCAGTGCGATCCGTTTTTCTTCTTCTGAATCATAGTGCCATATCTGCTCTCCGATATGACTGATTGCTGGATAATCACTGGTATGGCGTCCAGATTGGCTGATGAGCATCACTTCATAAATACGCCGATTCTCTTCAACAAGCGACTCTTTCACCATCTTAAATTCGAGTTCTGCCAAGCGCGTTCTTAGCTCGAGCAAGTGGCGCACAGGGCAAAGAAGAAAGTCGATCGATAGGCCTTTGTTTGCTTGTATTAGTTGTTCAACCAGCTCTGTAGTTAGATCACCTCCAACGCCTGCAATCACTACAAGATGGCGTTGATCTGCATAGTTTTTGAGTGGCAACTGCTTCGTGTCGGTACAATGGGTTGTCCAATGCCTGTCGGACCTGTCGTTAATAGGGAAGTGTTTTTCTAATGTGTTTTGAAGTGATTCGATAATATCTGGAACGATATCTACAAAATGCACCTGAATACTGCTGTCTATTATAGACATACCTAACAAACCATGATCGCAGCAGCAATCCCATATATGGTCATAGTGATGCAGCCGTGCATGCTGTTTTATCGCACTTAAGCGTTTACCGATTTTCACTGAGTACTTTCAAATCTATGAGGCAGGATCTTACGTTTTAATATAGGCCGGTCTGGCAAATTAAGGCTATGCCAAAATCCTCTACGAGGTTAGTCTATTCCCTCGTGAGTTACACGTAATCAAATAAATCGAAAAATAACCATCATCTATGTGCGACCTTAAGGAAGAAATTAAATGACCGAGTCGATTATTTTACATCACTATGACAAGTCCCCGTATGCAGAAAAAATACGTCTAATGTTTGGCTTGATGAATACCTCTTGGCAATCGCTTCTCTCTCTACCTATTCCTCCGCGCCCAAATCTAGACCCATTAACGGGCGGGTACCGACGTATTCCTGTAGCGCAAATTGGTGCGGATCTTATCTGCGATACCGGCTTAATTGCTCAGGAAGTTTCTTGCCTAACTGGTAATGCAGATTTATTACCCGAAAATATGAGTGATGCGGCTAAAGCATTAATGGTCGAAGCGGAAGGCCCTGTGTTTTTTTCTGCGGTTGCAGCTGTACCACCGATTAAACTGATCGGCACAATGATTAAAGAATTTGGGTTTACGGGCACATACAAGTTTGTAAAAGATCGTACGGGTATGATGAAAGGCGGAACCACCAAGCCACCTTCGCACGAGAGGGCAAAAGGGTATATTGCGGGCCTGCTTTCAATGTTAGAAGAGCATCTTGCTTCTAATGAGTGGATCAACGGAGAGTCAGCTTCGGTTGCAGATTTTGCGGTGTATCATCCGATTTGGTTGCACTTGAGCGCATCCCGCTCTGAGTTAAAAGCAGGACCAAATACAATACGTTGGTACACGGCGGTTACGCAGTTGGGTGAAGGAACACGACAGGAGATTACGCAAAACGACGCATTCTCTATCGCGAAAAGCTCAACACCACGTGCGTTGCCAGCGGAAGCAAGCGATAACGAATTTGAGCTTGGTCAAATGGTGAATGTGGCTCCGAGTGACTATGGTTGCGTACCTGTTGCTGGCAAGCTTGTAATGGTGTCGGAGGATCGCATTATTCTTGCACGCGAGACGCAAGAATTTGGTACTTTGCATGTCCACTTTCCACGACAAGGTTACGATATTTCTTGATAAGATCTTACCGCGTCATATAGCCGTATAACTAGCGCATAATGAAAGTTGTTAGTTAAAGGAAATGCCATGCTCACTGTCTTTTATGATGGAACTTGTCCACTCTGTGCTAAGGAGATGAACGCTTTGCGTGCCTATGATGAGAAAGCGAAACTTAATCTTGTCGACATCCATAGCGAGGCATTTTCTTCACATCCTGATATAGACCCAACGGCAGCTATGACGATTTTACACGGCAAGATCGACAATCAAATTATCTTGGGTCTAGATGTGACGGCAGCGGCGTGGAAGACGGTCGATAGAAAGCCTTGGGTTCAGGCCTTACGTTGGCCAGTGATTCGTTGGTTTGCTGATCGAGCCTACCTTTGGTTTGCGCGAAATCGTTATCGATTGTCTTGGATGCTAACCGGGCGAAGCCGCTGCGCGACAGGCCAGTGCGACATTCGAACCTCAAAAGAGGACAAGGCATGAAACGTATAGCAGTAGTAATTGGTGCGTCGGGCGGAATTGGTGGGGCATGCGTTGAGCATTGTTGTGCCGATGCAAACTATGTATCAGTGATAGCTGTTTCCCGATCAAACGCCGCTCTTTCATTCTCAGAGAATTCCAAACTTACTATCTTAGAAGCAGACTCTTCTAAACCTTCGATGGCCAATGTGGTGACCGAAGCGCTCATGCAAGCGAAACGAGTAGCGTCACTCGATGTTGATATCATTATCGCAACAGGCTTATTGCATACCGAAACCGGGTCAATAAAGGTTCAACCAGAAAAGCGTATTGAAGCCTTAGATATGCAGTCTGCCTTAACAGTGCTCGAGACGAATACTCTGATGCCGATGCTCTGGCTACAAGCATTTTCGCCACTGTTTGCGCTAAAACTCGATACACGAGTTTTGGTTTTGTCGGCCCGTGTTGGCAGTATTGGCGACAATCGCTTAGGTGGGTGGTACAGCTATCGGTCATCAAAAGCAGCCTTGAATATGATGTTGAAAACCGCTTCAACAGAATATGCACGGCGTTATCCTAATGTAAAGTTGATTGCCTATCACCCTGGTACAACTGACACAGGTCTCTCTAAACCTTTCCAAGCCAATGTGCCCGAAGGCAAACTATTCAGTCAGGACTACTCAGCTGAGCGCCTCATCGACGTTATGCAATCTCAAGCAATCGATAAGACTCTGTCATTTGTGGATTGGCAGGGCAAAAGTATTGAGTGGTAAGCATCAAGCATCATTATACTCGCTGATTTAAAGTCTTATTTTTTTTAATACATTTATAAAAAACGCACCCAACTTGGGCGGTCTTTCTTTGATCTGCTTAAGCTTAGTGCAGATGCATAA
>NZ_LWGF01000002.1:0-10227 GCF_001635355.1 Oleiphilus sp. HI0125 | reverse complement strand
ACAGATTTATTGCTACTAAAAATGCGCACGGATGCAATGAATTATCATAGTCCGATTGCGAGCAGTAGCCCCTTAGGTCCAGAACGAGCGGTTTACGCATTTCGTTCAGCGATACATCGTTTCGTTAATGACCCAACTCTGGAAAAGCTTGCATTCAAACTATACGAAAAGGCATTGCATGGTGTGCTGGATGAGCTATATCAAAAGCTCAATAGCACGCTTGAAGCTGAAGGTATTCTAGCGGATAAGAGTCTTAGCTCTCTGGCCAAAGAGAAAGTTGTTTCACCCGATCTGCCAGAAAGCAAAGACTCCGAGCCTTCGGTAGAAGACGAAGCTCTTAATGATTCAGCTCAGACTACTGCATCAAATGCGTCTGCTAATGCAAAGCCCGCTTCAGAAACAAGTGGCCCTATTGTCGACTCTGTTTCTGAAAGCAACTCTTCTCAACAATCGCCCTCGTCCTCTCAAGTTAACAGGCCTTTTGGATATCGCCAGCAATCATTGAATCATGCTGGCGTTGATCAAGGTAATATTTCTGCTAGCAACATTACTGGTAAATCAATTCCTGTCGAGCCAGGTGTTGACCAAGAACAGATTAAAGAAGCTCAGTCCTTTTCAATTTTTAGAAATATCTTGAGTAGCTTCTCATCTAAGAAGACCGCACAAATTGATGATTCTGTTTCAGCTTTTAGTTCGAATGAGTTGAACGAAGGGCTTGCGCAGAAGCAAATCCCAACACGTTCTCTTGATAGCGAGGGTGAAGCCTTAAGCTTATTGTCTCGTGTTCTTCAAAGCTTAAATACTGGAGAAGATGAAGAGAAAGCTCTATCGCATGAGCAACAAGGACAAGTAGACGTTATTGATCGTTTCTTTGGATCATTACAAAATAATCCGCGTATTAGCTCTGAAGGCAAACAACATCTGTTTCGATTAGAAATACCAGTTTTACGCCAACTTTTGGAAAACGATACTTTCTTTGAAGATCAAAATAGCCCTCTTCGTGATGTGCTTAATCGTATTGCCAAACTCGGTGCACGAGGCAACCGTTTGGGACGTGTAGGGCATCAAAAAATTTCAGCGTTGCTTGAACGAATTAATACGGAGTTAAATGAAAACTCGGGCGTTATTGATGAGGTTAAAACTGAACTCGATGCGCTAATGGTCAAGCAGCATTCTCAGTATCTGAAAAATGTAGAGCGGGTTGCTACGGCAGCGGATAATGCACATCGATTAGAAGATATTCGTGCTGAATTAGAACAACGCATAGTGTATCTCCTTGATGGGGACGTACCTGTTGCTGTCGAAGAAATGCTGAATTCGGGTTGGTTAGACTTTTTGCAGTTAGAAGCTGTTAAGCATGGCATTGATAGCGACCAAGTAAAAAATGGCTTTCAAGCCTTAAATGCGTTGATTCAATTTGGCCGAAAGCCCGAGAGTGGATTTGAGGCTAAGAAATACGTTCCGTTTATTCAACAAGGATTAATGCAGATTTCAGGCGGGCAAGATGTTGCGAAGTCAGTCCGAGAATCTCTTAAAAACTTAGTGCTTGATGCTCAGCATAATCAGCACAAGATGATTCCTGGACAGACCTTGCCACTCGTGAGCGATATTAAGAAAGCCGATCGAGAGAATACCAACAAAGAAAAATCAGAACGCTTGGTTCCGTGGATTAAGCGTGCGAAATCTATCCCCCTAAATGCTTGGATGAGGTTTGACAAGGATGGTGAGTCGATTCAATTCATTCGTTTAGTCTGGATTGCGAAAGGATATAGCAAATTTGTTTTTGTGAATCACCAAGGTTTAAAAGTTATAGAACTTGGGCTTTTGAAATTGTCGGAATATCTAAAGCTCCAATCGATTACTCCTGACCCTAATTATGATCAGTCTCTCGTTAAACAGGGGCTCGATGATATGGTTAAGGATGTTTACGAGAGACTTGCGTTAGGCGCATCGACAGATCAACTAACAGGCCTTCAAACTGAAGATGAATTTAGAGGGAATGTTCGTCGCCGAATGCAAAGCGGAGAGAGAACTTCCCCGTGTGCGATGATGCTAATTCGTTGTCTGTTGGGTGAATTACCCGAGAGTTTAGAGAATAAAGCCGTAGAGGCGATTGGCGAGGTTCTTCGTAATTTTGAGGCAGACCAAGCATCGGTCGCACGTCTAAATCGCTATGACTTTGCGATATTTATTTCTGGTAAAACCCTGAATGAACAAATTGCACAAGCAAAAGAGATTGCGGGGCGTACAGCACAGATTGGTGTCGAATTTGATACGCCGTTTGTTGTGTTGTCGAGTGAGGTGCGGGGCTATCTAGGTTTTCATAATGAGCGCAGCTTGTTATCGAGTGCTGAGCAGAGCCTAAGGAAGATTGATCGTAAAGTATCTGGCGATGTTCAGGTTGAACTTTCTCAAACAGAAAGCGCATCTTCTCGATTTGCGATTGATGATTTGTCGTATTTCCAGGTGATGGCACAGCCTGTTAAAAACCTTTCGAACAATCCTATTTCAGACCATTTAGCGTTGAGCTGTATCGAGCCGGATGCGGACAGTAACTATCTAGCAGTAAACAAAGACGAAGGAGTGAGCATTAACTCCTGGTGGTTGAACTACATCGATGCTCGCTTAAATCAAAATGATATAGGTGTTGGCAGAATTCCAATACATAGCTCAGCATTTTTTGATGAGAATTTTAGTCAGTCTTTGCAGAAGGTATTGATGAAGGGGCATATAGCCGCAGATGATTTGTGGTTTGAGATATATGACCTAGACAGTGTGTCTAATCCTTATTTAGTAGCTGATTTAATGATGGATCTTCAGAACTTAGGGGTGAAATTTAGTCTGGCTGGATATGGAACTAAGCAATGCTCGCCCGACTTAGTGGAGTTGTTACCGATTGATTCGGTGACGATGGCAGCGAATACTTTGCAGTCTTCGCAAGAGTTAGAAGAGACTGAGCGATCACTGATTGAGTTGGCTCAACACTTCGGTAAATTGGTGATTGTTTCTAATGTTGATTCAGCTATTGCGATGCAAAAAGCAAAAATACAAGGAGCCGACTTCGCTCAAGGAGAGCGAGTCGGGCCAGCAAAAGAGTACAGTTAAGGACTAAGCTTCTTTAATTTCGTAGCTGTGGGTGATTTCTACATCAGCTTTTTCAAACATGATTGAAGCAGAGCAGTACTTAGTAGCTGAAAGTTCTACAGCTCTTTTAACAAGGCTCTCTTTAAGCTTTGTTCCAGTAACAGTGAAATGGATATCGATTTTTGTGAACACGCTTGGAACTTCATCAGCGCGCTCGGCCGTGATGTTAGCAACACAGTCAGTGACGTCTTGGCGAGACTTTTTGAGGATGCTCATTACATCAAAGCTAGTGCAGCCACCTAAGCCAAGTAAAATCATTTCCATTGGACGAGGACCTTGGTTCTTGCCACCATGATCTGGAGGACCGTCCATTGTGATTGTATGGCCGGAACCAGATTCTGCTACGAATTTAGCGTTGCCGCCCCAACGTATTTCTGCTTTCATAAAATTGCCTAAATAATGCGTTTAACTATGGCGCGAGAGTACCACAAAACAGAGTTTATTTTTATAAATGTGTATTTGATTTATTAGTCTATACTTTTAACTATCAATAAGTTGCCGAGAGCAGTTAAACATCGACAGAGGTGTTATTCGGTCTTGAAGGCATAATATAAAAAAGCGAAGTGAGCCGAGTAGCTCGTTTGCATATATGCATAAAAAGGTGTGTCGAATGTCCACAATCTTAAAACCAGTAGAAAGTAAAACTAAGCACTTGGATTTTTTCTTAAGTCAGTGTCACCGCCGTAAGTACCCAAGCAAAAGTACGATTATTTATGCCGGTGATAAAAGTGATTCTTTGTTCTATATCATTAAAGGCTCAGTTACTGTCATTATTGAAGATGATGATGGTCGCGAGATGATCATGGCTTACCTCAATACTGGTGATTTCTTCGGTGAAATGGGCTTGTTCGATAACATGGACTCGCGCAGTGCTTGGGTTAAAGCGAAGACAGAATGTGAAGTAGCTGAAATTAGCTATACCAAATTTAGAGAGATTTCTAATCAAGATCCTCGTATTCTTTACTTCATTGGTGAGCAAATGGCGTCCCGTCTACGCCAAACTACTCGCAAAGTTGGAGATCTAGCTTTCCTTGATGTGACAGGACGTGTTGCAAGAACACTACTTGATCTGTGTAAGGAGCCAGATGCGATGACTCACCCAGACGGCATGCAGATTAAAATTACGCGTCAAGAAATCGGACGTATCGTTGGCTGTTCTCGTGAAATGGTAGGTCGAGTACTAAAGACACTTGAAGAGCAGGGTCTCGTCCAAGTGAAAGGTAAGACGATGGTTGTATACGGAACGAGATAGACGTAAGCGACATATAAAAAAAGGCGCATTTCGATGCGCCTTTTTTGTTTTTGGCTTTTAGAACTATCGTACTTGAGTTGTCGTAGATCCTTGAGACGTCCAGTCAGAGATATAAATACTTCCGATCGTGCTCGGGTCGTTCAAATCATCCCCACCGATATTTTCAAACTTCAGCAAGTCGATCTGAAGGTCTCTATCATGTTGCACGCTTCCATCTGAATTGAACGTTGCTTCATGTTTAAAATTGCTTTTGTTGTACTGAATCTGACTTAAGGTATCAAAAGAGGCTGCGTCACCCACTACGCGTTCATTAGGTTTAACGATAGCTTGTAGGTTTGGGTCAAACTCTAAGTCAGGACGCTCTCGCTGGAACTCTTCCGTCAACTGATCTTCCAGTGATTTTATCGTCGATTCGGCAGATTTGATGGATGTATCGTCAGTGGACTCATTTTCGGGAGGTTCTTCATTCTTGCCAAGAGCTTCGACACGCAAGCCCGCAGCAGTTGGTCCGTATATTTGGAGCAGCCCGCTTCCAGAGTCTAGCGCTAGATCACTCATGTCATTTTCAGACAGCGGCTCAACCGCATAGGCAAAAAATGAGAAGCTCATCAATAATGTGAATGTTGAGTATAAGTATTTCATTGTAAATTGCTAGATTGTCGTTATATTTAGTTAACCAGTTAGGCAAGATTTACATTTTCGCGAACACGCACTAAAAAAAATCTCGACTACTCTTTTATTCCACCGTTTGTGTTCGTTCCGAAAGGTCGGAACAAATATTACGTTTGTTTAAATTATGAGCAATTTGGCGCGGAATTGGAATGTTTTTGTCGGCCATTTCAGTACATTTTGTCCATATATGCAAAATCACATAAGTGTACGGAGTAATTATGAACTCAGATCAGGACCCAAATGGTACTGAAGAATGGCTAGATGCCCTCAGCTCACTAATTAAGTTTGAAGGGCTCGAACGCGCGCAGTATATCCTTTCTCGACTGCAAGACCTAGGCGCTTCGAGTGGTTTATTGCCAACGCATTCTGTCGTTACTCCCTATCGCAACACGATTCCGCTAAAAGACGAAGCCAGAATGCCTGGTGATTTATTCATGGAGCGTCGTATTCGCTCCTTGATTCGGTGGAACGCGATGGCAATGGTATTGCGCGCAAATGATCGTCCGGGCGCTCTCGGTGGTCATATTTCGTCATTTTCTTCTAGCGCGACGCTATACGATGTTGGTTTCAACTATTTCTTTCATGCCGGTGATGATAAGCGAGAAGCTGACTTAGTGTATGTCCAAGGGCACTCATCTCCAGGTATTTATGCGCGTTCATATTTAGAGGGACGATTTGACGAAGGTCAGATGGATCGTTTCAGAAATGAGGTGGATGGGGATGGTCTATCTTCATACCCGCATCCATGGTTAATGCCGGATTATTGGCAATTCCCGACGGTTTCTATGGGGCTTGGTCCTTTACAGGCGATTTATCAAGCCCATGTCATGAAGTATCTCCATAGCCGAGGCTTAACAGATAAAGGTGAGAGAAAAGTATGGTGTTTCATTGGTGACGGTGAAACGGATGAACCTGAAACTCTTGGCTCAATTGCCTTAGCAGGTCGAGAAAAACTCGATAATCTTATTTTTGTTGTGAACTGTAATCTGCAGCGTTTGGATGGACCGGTGCGTGGCAATGGTAAAATCATCCAAGAATTAGAAGGTGTGTTTAGAGGCGCAGGCTGGAATGTTTTAAAGGTTGTTTGGGGGCGTAAATGGGATCCGCTATTTGAGCAGGATGAAAATGGTGCAATGCAACAAGCTATGAATGAGCTTGTTGATGGAGAAATGCAGAGCTTTAAGTCCAACGGTGGCGCGTATACACGTAAGCACTTCTTTGGTCGTTATCCTGAGCTCGGGAAGTTGGCAGATAATCTAACGGATGAAGATATTGAGCAGCTAAACCGTGGAGGTCACGACCCATATAAAGTCTACGCGGCATATCATAAGGCCGTGCATCATAAAGGTCAGCCAACCGTTATCTTAGCGCATACTGTTAAAGGTTACGGTTTCGGTAAAATGGGCGAGGCGACGAATACAACCCACTCTCTCAAAAAACTTGATATCGATACCTTAAAAGCATTTAGGGATAGATTTGGCGTTCCGATTAGTGACGAAAAAATAGGGGATGTTCCTTATTATCGTCCTGCACCAGATAGCCCTGAAGCGATCTACATGAAAAGGCGTCGTGAAGAACTTGGTGGTTTCTTTCCAAAACGTCGACAAAAAAGTGCACCGCTTTCAGTTCCAGGGCTTGATGTGTTCCAAGCTCAGCTTGATGGATCAGGTGATAGAGAAATCTCAACGACAATGGCCTTCGTTCGTATGCTTTCTTCTCTTACTAAAGAAAAACGTATCGGAAAAAGAGTCGTGCCAATCGTTCCAGACGAAGCTCGGACATTTGGTATGGAAGGCATGTTCAGACAACTAGGCATCTATACCTCTGAAGGGCAAAAGTATGTGCCAAATGATCGTGATCAGGTCATGTATTATCGTGAGGATCAAGCTGGTCAAATACTAGAGGAAGGCATTAATGAAGCCGGTGCAATGGCTGCATGGATTGCCTGTGCGACATCTTATAGTGTACACGATTATCCGCTAATCCCGTTTTATATCTATTACTCCATGTTTGGTTTTCAGCGTGTCGGAGATCTTGCCTGGGCGGCTGGTGATATGCGTGCTCGAGGATTTTTAATAGGCGGCACCGCAGGTCGAACCACCTTAAATGGTGAAGGCTTGCAGCACCAAGACGGGCATAGCCATGTATTAGCATCAACTATCCCGAATTGTTTATCTTACGATCCAGCATTTGCATGTGAAATGGCAGTAATTGTTCAGCATGGCATGAAGCGAATGTACGAAGACAATGAATCTGTTTATTACTATCTGACAATTACTAACGAAAACTATAAACAGCTTCCTTTGGTCAAAGGCAGTGAAGAGGGAATCCTTCGCGGCATGTATAAACGTGAAGAGCTAAATTCTGGCGGTGATCTTCATGTTCAATTACTGGGTAGTGGTACTATTTATAACGAAGTCGCTGCCGCAGGACAGTTATTAAAAGATGATTATGGCGTTGCCTCTAGTGTATGGAGTGTAACGAGTTTTAATGAGCTCGCGCGCGATGGCCAGCTATGTTCGCGTTGGAATCTGCTTAATCCTGATGCGAAAGCTAAATCATCATATGTAGAGCAATGTTTAGGAAGCTCTGAAAGCCCTGTCATCGCCTCAACTGACTACATGCGTCTTTATGCAGAACAAATTAGAGCGTATGTCGATGCTCCCTATACAGTGTTAGGAACGGATGGCTTTGGGCGCAGCGATACGCGAGAGAAATTACGTCAATTCTTTGAGGTTGATCGTTATTACGTCGTTATCGCAGCACTCGACAGTCTCGCTAAACAAGGAAAAATTGACTCAAGTGTAAGTCTTGAGGCCATGCGAAAATATAAAATTGATCGCAGTAGTATTGCGCCAATGTTGCGGTAATAGGAGGAACGTATGAATAGTATAGAAATTTACGTTCCTGACGTAGGTACCGAAGACGCGGTTGAAGTTATTGAGCTATTAGTGGATGTAGGGGATTCGATCGCGATTGATGATCCGATTATCGTGCTTGAATCAGATAAGGCGAGCATCGAAGTACCGGCAACGAGTGCTGGTGTTATTGATGCCATTAAGGTGAAAGTCGGTGACCAAGTAAAACAAGGTGATACTCTAATATCTGTATCTGCAGAGAGTTCTGATGAACCAGAAAGCGGCGAACAGAAAGAGGATGTTAAAGAAGAGCCTATTGCTGAAATTCAGGAAGCTGCGCCAGAGCAAAATGTGCCGAAAGCAGTTTCAGAATCGACAACTACTAAAGTCATTGTACCTGACCTTGGCGGAGCCGATGAGGTAGAGGTCATTGAGCTTTGCGCTGGTGTAGGGACAAACCTTAATGCTGATGATGCCATCATTGTGCTTGAATCTGATAAGGCCTCGATGGATATACCTTGTCCCGTAGCGGGAGAGATTCTAGATTTTAAAGTTTCTCTTGGTGACAAAGTCAAAGAAGGCGATGTTATCGCTTTGATCAAAACGCAAGCTACTAGCGAACCAGAAAACAACGCGACACCACCTTTAAAAGAGCAAAACGCAAAGACTTCAACTTCGGAAGCTAAGAGCGTTAAGCCGTCGAGCCAAACGAATTCATCAGTTCCATCGAGTGCAATGCAACCTCATGAGCAGAATGATAGTGTGCATGCAGGGCCAGCCGTTCGAAAATTAGCGAGAGAGCTTGGTGTTTATTTGGATAGAGTCAGTCCGACTGGTCCGAGGGGGCGAATTCAGAAAGATGACTTGAATGCCTATATAAAAGCGCAAGTTCAAGCTGCGCAAAATGGAATCGTGTCTTCAGGGCCAGTTCAGCCAGAGCTTCCGGACTTTGTAAAGTTTGGTGAAGTTGAAATACGTAAACTTGAAAAATTACACGCGTTAACTGCTAAGAATATGCAGTCGAGTTGGAACAATGTTCCACATGTTACGCAGTTTGATGAAGCAGATATTACCGAGTTAGAAACTTTCAGAAAGTCGAAAAAAGATGCGGCAGCGGCTAAAGGCCTTAAGTTGACGCCTTTGCCCTTTATGATCAAAGCATGTGCACATGCGCTGAAGGATCTACCTCAGTTTAATGTTTCACTTGATATGGCGAATAATCAGATTATTCAGAAGCATTATTACAACATCGGTATTGCAGTAGATACGAGCTATGGATTGGTTGTCCCAGTGATCAAAGACGTGCTACATAAAGATTTATGGGAGATAGCTGCAGAGCTTGGTGAACTAGCTGAAAAAGCCAAAGCCCGCAAATTATCCCCAGCCGACATGCAGGGGGCTTGTTTCACTATCTCTAGTTTGGGAAGTGTTGGAGGGACTGCGTTTACGCCAATTGTTAATCAACCTGAGGTCGCAATTCTCGGTGTCTCAAAGGCGCAAATGAAACCGATATACTCTAACGGTGAATTCCACCCGCGCTTAATGCTGCCCTTGTCGTTGTCTTACGACCATCGTGCAGTAAACGGAGCAGATGCTGCAAGATTTAGTGGCGTCATAGCTAAATATTTGTCTGATATTCGCGAGCTTTTGCTTTAAACTAGACCCTAGTCCACCAGAAATAAAAAAATCATAAGGGTAGATTAGGGATATGGAATTTCAGACTCGTTTCATTCGGCATGAAGATAGGCGTATTGCACGTCAGGCTCTTAGCGGTAAACATGGTTTCCGAGCGAGCGTTCTAATGCCAGGGGGGCAAATCGAGGCCTCCCTAAATGACTTTTCTAGTATTGGTTTCGCAATCAATATTCCTCATCATAGCCAGCATAATCTGCAAGTAGGTGGGCCTGTCTCATTGAGAGTGAGTCCAATGATTGGTTACGAATATGATTTACGTGGCATTGTCATTGATATTCGCTCCGATCGACAGCAAGGAACTAAGGTCTCAGCGGTCATAGAGCATGAGCAGAGTAATCCACATGGTAATTTTCAACCGATATTACTCAACGCAGAACAAAGCTTAAAAGGCCAGCTTGTTCATCCCTTTGCTTACAAGCAAAGTTCATACTTCGAAGTAGAAAGTTTATCGCTACATGGTTTTGTCGCTTCAAATATTAATTCTGACTTCACTCTTTTCGATGGTATGCGAGTGGAATTTAGTTTGGGGACAGTTCACGGCTTACAAAAGGTCTTTGGTACGGTGAGTAATATTGGCCTAACCGAAGAGAATTTGATTCGTTGTTT
>NZ_LWGF01000001.1:0-40253 GCF_001635355.1 Oleiphilus sp. HI0125 | reverse complement strand
TTCTGGGCAACAGCGGAATAAAAAGCACTCAATTCCTCTGACAGCGTTTTATAAACCGCACGCAATTCTTCGCTATCGGCGACCGCTTTTAGATGCGAAGCGATCGACCAAACGTGATCAATCTTGCGACTCAAATCACTGAGCGGAGCGACCGTTTCATCCCAACTAGATTCTTGTTGAGCACATACTTTCTCAAGCAGATTATTGAATTGTGACATTAACGCTTCTAATGCGGGGCGGAAATCTGAAACGGAATACGTTTCAAAAGCTGGAAGCTGTTGTTCCTGCAAAAGGGCTGTAGACATTCAGGTCGGCCTAGAACAATATTGACGGAATGATGAGAAGAGCAATTGAAACATAATCGCAACAATCTTCTCTGTAACAATTCACAAAGTATAGAAGAAAGCCATGAAATCAGTCCGTAGTTATGTAGAACACTCCCCCAAGCTTGGCAATGATGTATTTGTCGACCCTAGTGCACTTGTACTTGGAGATGTTCACCTCGGTGATGATNNNTCGCAAGATTGATCACGTTTGGTCGATCGCTTCGCATCTAAAAGCGGTCGCCGATAGCGAAGAATTGCGTGCGGTTTATAAAACGCTGTCAGAGGAATTGAGTGCTTTTTATTCCGCTGTTGCCCAGAACAAAGAATTGTACTCTCGTTATCTTGCTGTCTCAGAACAAAGTGGTCTTAATGCCTCTCAGAAAAAAGTCTTAGAAAATAAGTTGCGTAGCTTTCGCTTGAGTGGTGTTGCATTAGAAGATGATGCCAAAGCTGAATTCAAAGCACTTAATCAGAAACTTGTAGGCCTTAGTAATCGTTTTTCTGAAAATGTACTCGATTCATCGCAAGCGTGGTCATTACATATCGTTGATGCAGAGCGATTAGCAGGTGTGCCTTCATCAGTCATTTCTCGTTTAGAAGAAAGAGCTAGAGATAAGGGCTATGAAACTGGTTACCTCTTGGGTTTGGATCTCACTCTTTATTTGCCCGTGATGCAGTATTGCGAGGATAGAGATCTCAGAAAAGTTTTGTATGAAGCGTTTATTACCAGAGCTTCAAATCAAGGGCCGCATGATCTCTCTCACGCGAATGAAGAACTAATGCGTGACATTATGGATGCACGTTTACGTAAATCTGAATTATTAGATTTGGCTTCGTATGCAGACTTATCGGTGCAAACGAAGATGGCTGAATCGCCGCAGCAGGTCCTCGATTTTTTATACGATCTTCATGAGAAAGCTAAGCCTCTTGCGGAGAAGGAGTTTGTTGAGCTGACAGCTTATGCAAAACAGAAATTCGGATTGGCTGAGCTAGCTGCATGGGATGTACCGTTTGTGACGGAGACCTTGCGTAAGGAACGATTTGATGTCGATCAGGAATTACTACGCCAATATTTCCCTTTGCCAACGGTTTTAAGTGGCTTGTTTGAAGTACTAAAGCGCGTTTTCGGTGTTGAGCTTGAAGAGCAAGAAGGGGTAAGTACGCCAGTCCCCGATGCGCGCTGTTTTAAAGTTTTGCAAAATGGTCAAGCCTTGGCGTATATCTACATGGATTTGTATTCGCGTGATGGAAAACGTGGCGGCGCATGGGTAGGTACATGTCATAAATTGACAGAGTTCGACAAAGAAGAGCCTTTATTACCTGTTGCGTATTTGGTCTGTAATTTTGCTGCGCCGAGTGACGGAAAGCCAAGTTTGCTGACACATTCCGACGTCGTAACCTTATTCCATGAATGCGGTCATGCAATGCACCATTGCTTGACTAAGATTTCTTATCCTGAGATTTCTGGGATCGCTGGTGTGCCTTGGGACGCTGTTGAGTTGCCGAGTCAATTTCTGGAAAACTGGTGCTGGCAGCCCGAAGCGCTCGAGTTTTTGTCGTCACATGTCGATGACAAGGAGAGCTTGCCTGACGCATTGATTGAAAAGATGATGAAAGCCAAGAGCTTTATGGCTGGAATGCAGACTGTTCGTCAATTGGAATTTGGCTTGTTTGATTTCTGTTTACACCATGAATATCAAAAGGATAAAACCGATATACAAGGGCTACTAGAACGCACGCAAGCAGATATATCCGTTGTGCCTGTTCCATCATTCGCACGTTTTGCTAACGCGTTTACGCATATTTTCGCAGGCGGTTATGCGGCGGGTTATTACAGTTATAAGTGGGCAGAGCTGTTGTCTGCGGATGCTTTCTCAGCCTTTGAGGAAGAGGGCGTGTTCAATCAGCAGACTGGCCTGCGCTTTAGAAACGAAATACTAGAATGTGGTGGTTCGCGTGATGTAGGCGAGATGTTTGAGTCGTTTAGAGGTAGAATGCCTAGCTCTGAAGCTTTGCTCAAACAAATGGGTGCTTAAACCATGACAAAACGTTTTATAGCGGGTGCAGTTTGTCCGCGTTGCGGAGAAATGGACCGCCTCGTATCTTTTCAAGAAAATGGCAAAACGGTTCGCGAGTGTGTGGCTTGTGGTTTTACAGAAGCACTCGTTGCAAATGTTTCGCCGGATGAATTAAAAACACGCGTTAATCAATTTGAAGAACCTACCGAACAAGAAGAAGTGAGCGTTGTAAAATTGCTCGACCCTCAAGATTTGATCAAAAAGTAAACAAAACTTTCGTGTCGCAAAGCACTGTTCGAAAAAAAAGCTCAAAAAAAGAACAAAAAAGGCCTAAAAGGCGTTGCGATTTCAAAATGCAGCTCGCTATACTCAAAGGGCAATAAAAATAAATCCAACTGTTACTTGAGCTTCTTTGAAGTAGTTAAGTAGTTAGTAGTAGGAAGCCTCACAGGAACAAAAATAATAATCTGTGGAGACCCGTATGCGATCACGCCTAGTAAAGGCGCTGAGTCTGCTGCTGTCTGCAATTTATGCAGCGGATGTAAGCGCAGAGTATGGATTGAATATGCCTCGCGGAGTGACGGACATTAGTCACTCAGTCTATGACTTGCACATGACCATTTTTTGGATTTGTGTGGCAATTGGTGTCGTAGTGTTTGGGGTGATGTTCTATTCGATCTTTAAGCACCGTAAGAGTAAAGGCGCGGTAGCTTCGAATTTTCATGAAAATACCACGATAGAAATTATTTGGACGATCGTTCCTGTAATTATTCTGGTTGTCATGGCAATTCCAGCGACCAAAACACTTGTTGAAATGTACGACACTAGTGATGCTGATGTGGATATCAAAATCACTGGCTACCAATGGAAATGGCGTTACGAGTATTTGGGCTCAGGGGTCGATTTCTTCAGCAACATGTCCACACCCAAAGAAGAAATCTATAACGCACAAGAGAAAAACGAAAATTATCTATTAGAAGTAGATAACGAGCTCGTTGTGCCGGTTGGTAAAAAAATTCGCTTCTTAATTACGGCAAATGACGTGATTCACTCATGGTGGATTCCTGATTTTGCGGTTAAAAAAGATGCCATTCCTGGTTTTATTAATGAGAGCTGGACACGTATTAATGAGCCGGGAGTATATCGCGGTCAATGTACAGAGCTCTGCGGTAAAGATCACGGCTTTATGCCTGTTGTCGTGCGTGCAGTCGAACAATCCGAATACGATGATTGGCTTGCACAAAAACAAGAAGAAGCAAAAGCGGCAGCAGAACTTGCCAAACTCACCTTCACCTTAGAAGAACAGATGGAACGCGGAGAAAAAGTATACGCGACCAACTGCGCAGCGTGTCACCAACCGAATGGGCAGGGTATTCCTCCGGCGTTCCCAAGCCTTGTAGGAACAGAGATCGCTACAAAACTGCTGGATAAGCATATTGAGGTTGTTGTTGATGGTGTTGCTGGCTCGGCTATGCAAGCTTATGGTGGGCAATTGAGTGAGGTTGATATTGCTGCAGTTATTACTTACGAGCGCAATGCGTGGGGTAATGACACCGGCGACAATGTTTCTGCCAAAGACATCGTTGACTATAAAAATAAATAGGAGGGCTTATGAGCGCTGTAATCGACAATCCGTCTCATGACGATCATGAGCACCATGGTCCAACGAAAGGTATTGCGCGTTGGCTATTTACTACCAACCATAAAGATATTGGTTCGATGTACTTGTGGTTCAGTTTTGCGATGTTTCTTGTGGGCGGTTGTATGGCACTCACTATCCGAGCAGAACTCTTTCAACCAGGTTTGCAATTAGTCGAACCCGAGTTTTTCAATCAGATGACCACGATGCACGGTCTGATCATGGTGTTCGGCGCCGTTATGCCTGCTTTCGTAGGTTTGGCGAACTGGATGATCCCAATGATGGTTGGTGCGCCTGATATGGCGCTGCCTCGCATGAACAACTGGAGCTTCTGGATTCTACCTTTTGCTTTTGGCTTATTGTTAAGCACGTTATTCATGGAGGGCGGTGCGCCAAACTTTGGTTGGACATTCTATGCGCCCTTATCGACGACTTATGCTCCAGATACCGTGACATATTTCATTTTTGGCGTTCATATGATGGGTATCTCATCCATTATGGGGGCGATTAACGTGATTGCGACCATTTTGAATATGCGCGCCCCAGGTATGACCTTAATGAAAATGCCATTGTTTGTATGGACATGGTTGATTACCGCATTCTTGCTGATTGCTGTCATGCCGGTCTTGGCAGGTGTTGTGACAATGATGCTGATGGATGTTCACTTCGGAACTAGCTTCTTTGATGCGGCTGGCGGTGGTGACCCCGTATTGTTCCAGCATATTTTCTGGTTCTTCGGTCATCCTGAGGTATACATCATGATTCTCCCTGCGTTCGGAGTCGTGAGTCAGATTATTCCTACATTTTCGCGTAAGCCACTTTTTGGTTATCATTCCATGGTTTATGCGGTCGCTTCAATTGCGATTTTGTCGTTCGTTGTATGGGCTCACCATATGTTCACTGTGGGGATGCCTCTCGCGGGTGAACTGTTCTTTATGTATGCAACGATGTTGATCGCAGTGCCGACGGGTGTGAAGGTCTTTAACTGGATCACGACGATGTTCCGAGGTTCACTCACCTTTGAAGCGCCGATGTTATTTTCAGTCGCATTTGTTGTGCTGTTTACCATTGGTGGTTTTTCGGGATTGATGTTGGCGATAGCGCCGTCTGACTTCCAGTACCACGATACTTACTTTGTGGTCGCGCATTTCCATTATGTGTTAGTTCCCGGGGCAATCTTTGGGATATTTGCCGCAGTCTACTATTGGCTTCCTAAATGGTGTGGGCGTATGTATAGCGAGCCACTCGCTAAAGCACATTTTTGGTTGTCGTTTATTGGTATGAACTTGGCGTTCTTCCCGATGCACTTCCTTGGGCTCGCTGGTATGCCTCGACGTATTCCCGATTATGCACTTCAGTTTGCTGACTTTAATAGTATCTCTTCTGTTGGCGCATTTATTTTCGGGGCGACGCAGTTGCTGTTCTTGTATTTGGTGATTAAAGCCATCCGCAGTGGTGAACCTGCAACGGATCAAGTATGGGAAGGGGCTGAGGGGCTAGAGTGGACAGTGCCGTCACCAGCGCCATACCACACTTTCTCAACTCCACCTGAGGTGAAGTAAGTCATTAGGGAGCCTTCATATGCAAAATCAAAATACAAAAAGAACAGTAGTGAAGTCCGTATTCGCGGTTGTCGCGATGTTTGGTTTTGGTTTTGCCTTGGTTCCTTTGTATGACGTGTTCTGTGACATTACAGGATTGAACGGAAAAACGTCTGGTCCTTATTCGGAAGCGAAAGCTCAAGCTCAAGAGAGGGACGAATCGCGTCAGGTGCGTGTGCAGTTCATTACTCAAAACAACGAGAGTATGCCGTGGGAGTTTAAGCCCGTGGATTATCAAGTTGAGGTGCATCCAGGTGAAATCATAGAAGTCGATTTCTATGCAAGAAACCCAACATCTAATCCAATGGTTGCTCAAGCTGTTCCGAGCTTGTCCCCGTCCGAGGGAACAGACTATTTTCATAAAACCGAGTGTTTTTGTTTTACACGACAATTACTCAAAGCAGGCGAAGAAGTTTTGATGCCTTTACGTTTCGTCGTCGACGAGGCCTTGCCCGATCATTTAGGTACATTGACTTTGTCTTACACCTTATTTGATCAAACAGAGACGCTCGACCCAGAAGAATTAGAAGAAACAACAACACAAGCAGCACTATAAAAATTTATCAGACGTCCGCGAGCGGTTAAGCGCGTCTTTATGAGATAAGGAGTCTAAGAATGATTGCAGAAACAAGCTATTACGTTCCAGCGCAGAGTCGCTGGCCTATTGTTGCAACAGTAGGACTTTTCTTAACGGTCGTTGGTGCTGGCAGCGTGATGAACGCGAGCTCTGCTGGTGAATCGACCGGTATGTCTTGGCTAACCTTTATGATAGGCGCATTGATCATGGCCTATATGCTTTTTGGTTGGTTTGGGCACGTCATCCAAGAGAGTCAACAAGGTCTTTACAGTGAGCAAATGGATCGATCTTTCCGCTGGGGGATGAGTTGGTTTATCTTCTCAGAAGTGATGTTTTTTGCGGCCTTTTTTGGCGCTTTGTTTTATATCCGAGTATTGGCTGTCCCATGGATCGGCGGAGAGGGCGCGAATACCTCAACAGGCGAGTTGTTATGGCCTGAGTTTGAGGCGACTTGGCCATTAATGGTGAACCCAAATAACGAGTTATATCCAGGGCCGAGCGCATTGATTAGTCCTTGGGGAATTCCGTTACTTAATACTGCTTTATTGGTGGCTTCGAGTGTCACGATCACGATTGCGCATCATGCGTTAAAAGATGGGGATCGTGGCAAATTAACCTTGTGGTTGGGTGCGACCATTGCCCTAGGCGTCGTGTTCTTATACTTCCAAGGTTATGAATATGTGCATGCCTATAATGACCTCGATCTGACCTTGTCTTCTGGGATTTATGGCACGACCTTCTTCTTATTGACGGGTTTTCACGGTGCACACGTAACGCTTGGGACTCTAATGTTGATCATTATGTTTTTCAGAGTGCGTAAAGGCCACTTCGATAAAGCAAATCACTTTGGCTTCGAAGCGACAGCATGGTACTGGCACTTCGTCGACGTGGTGTGGTTAGGTTTATTTTTCTTGGTTTATATTCTGTAGCAAGAGACTTAAACAGGGGATGGGTTGAGCTGAAGCTCACCCGTCCATAAAGCAATAGCAACAACAATAACAAGTAATACAGCAAGCCCAACTCGAACAGTTAAGGAGTTGGCTAAACGTTTTGATTTGCCATCGTCTTTAATCAAAAAGACGAGACCGCTGAACAAGCTAATGACGGCGCCGAGCAATATGAGTCCGATAAGAATTTTAAGCATTTGGTTTCTTCTTATTGTATGAGTGCATTGAGTTTAACGCGCTCAGATTAGGAATCAAAGCTGTTATAAATCTGAGGTAGTGGTGAAGGTAATGGCGATTGCGGAGAGTCTCCCAGAGACCACCAAGGGGCAGCAGTTTAAAGCTAAGCGACCGCTTATATTTATTTGGTTGTTTGTAGCGGTGTTTCTTCCGCTTATGCTGTCTTTAGGACATTGGCAATTAGATCGTGCAGATCAAAAACAGCAAAGAGCAGAGATACTGACACTACAATCTCAACTTCCTCTGCGAACTTATCCCTCTAACGATCCTATCAAATTATTCGAACCTAGATTGATTCAGGGCCATTTTACTGGGCAACACTTTTTGCTTGATAACCGCCAATATCAAGGAAAAGTGGGGTATGAACTGGCCAGTGTTTTCGCTTTAGATTCGGGCGGATCTTTATTGGTGAATCAGGGGTGGATAGCGGCACCAAAATATAGAGACAAGCTGCCAAAAGTTAGCAGTATTGTAACTCCTCAGTCTTTGACAGGATATTTCTACTGGACAGAAAAATCGTTGCCCGTTTGGAATGAAGATGCCGAGTTTGGAGAGAAAAGTATATGGCGTGTTCAGTCACTGAACATGGAAAAAATACGAGAACTGAGTGCCGCTGATTTAGTGGAGAATTCCGAATTTAGGCTACTACATCGAGTCCCATTCGCGTCCGACATTGGCGCGACAATAGATGCGCCAGATTTGTATTGGAATTACCAGTCGCAAACACCCGATAAACACACTGGTTATGCGTTTCAGTGGTTCGCGATGTCGTTTGCTTTAGTGATACTGGCACTATGGGCGACATACAAATTAATACCAAGAACATAACAACAAGAAGTAGGGAGTATAAGAATGAGTGAATCGTCGGTATCGTTTGAACAAACTAGAAGAAAAAGCCAACTTAAATTGATTGGTATTTTTTGTGTGGCCGGAGTGCCAGTCATGCTCGCAATGCTCATGTATTTTGGCAGTGTCGCTATTCCGACAGGCAAAACAAATAAAGGCCAATTATTAACCCCGACCTTAAATCTCAATAGCTTTGGATATCAACAAAATGCCAAAGGGTTTTATCCCGAAACAGATGGTAAGTGGTTGATCGTACAAACAGGCTCGGGAGAGTGCACTTTGGAGTGTCAGGATCTTGCGCATACCGCAAGACAAGTGAATATATTGATGGCGCGCGAACAAGAGCGTGTGGCACGAGTGTTGTTATCCACCCAAGCAGAGCAAACGCAAGACTTACTCGCGGCAGATTATCCACAGTTGTCAGTGAAGAGTGTTGATGAGTCAGCGCTAATTGAGCTCTATAAACAGGCAGACACAAGCAAAACGTGGAACTTATGGGTGAGTGATCCGCTGGGTAATGTCATTCTTCGCTACGACTCAACTAATAGTGGCTACGATCTCAAAGACGATTTGAAGAAGTTATTGAAACTCTCAAACATTGGTTAATGGGAGAGAGATGATGTACCGCAGAGTCATTAATAGAGTTGCTATTGGCGCGACGTTTTTAGCTAGTGTTGTGGTTATGCTGGGCGCTTGGACTCGTCTGGTTGATGCAGGTCTTGGTTGCCCAGACTGGCCGGGTTGTTATGGTTTTCTTACTGTGCCAGAGACGCCTGAAAAAATTGCGATCGCCGAAATGCGCTTTCCTGATGCGCCAGTAGAGGTCGATAAAGGCTGGCCTGAAATGATTCATCGTTATTTTGCGAGTCTCTTGGGGTTCGTCCTTCTATGTTTGTCTGTGTACGCTATTAGTGTGCGCGCCAAAATTTCAGGAACGGCGAAAGAAGAGGCTTTACCATATGGGCATATTTTTGGTTTGCTAGCGCTCGTCATCTGCCAGGGCATGTTTGGTATGTGGACGGTCACACTAAAGTTATGGCCGCAAGTTGTAAGTGCGCATTTATTAGGAGGGTTTGCGACCCTATCACTGCTCTTTTTATTGGTGTTGAGAACGAGGCGTGAGCGCGGTGACTCGGATACTGAGCTAAAGAAAAAAGGAACTTCTGTTGGGAAGAAAGCTGCACTTATAGGGCTAATACTGGTCGTTATACAAATATTTTTAGGTGCGTGGACCGCATCGAATTACGCCGCGCTCGCGTGTGGGGATGAACTACCGACATGTCAGGGTAGTTTTTGGCCGGATATGGATTTCGGGAAAGGCTTTGATTTAACGCAAGAAGTCGGCCCCAATTATTTGGGAGGAACGATGGACAATGAGAGTCGTGTCGCGATACAGGTTACACATCGTGTTGGGGCGATTGTCTTGTCAGTGTATTTGATATGGATGGTGTTTGTGCTTTGGCGCCAGAATCACGCATCTTCCATTCGTAATGCCTTATTGCTGATGTCTGCAGTGCTCGTCGTGCAGTTTGGTTTAGGTTTAAGTAATGTGATCTTATTGGTTCCATTGGCTATTGCAGTTGCGCATAATGCTGTAGGTGCTTTGTTGTTGTTAAGCATGATGAACCTCAATTATCAGATATATCGCCTACAAAAATAATAAGGCGGGAGGACGTAATGAAAACAACAGTGTCAGTAAGCACGAGTTCAGCGAGTGCTTCTTGGAAAGACTATCTAGAACTCTGCAAACCTAAAGTGGTTGCCCTCATGCTGCTAACTAGCGTCGTGGGTATGCTCCTAGCGACATATAGCTTGCCATCGTGGGAAGCTCTTATATTGGGTAATCTAGGGATTGCGTTGATGGCGGGATCCGCTGCGGCAATCAATCATGTCGTTGATCAACGCATTGACGTGCACATGTCGCGTACCAAGAAACGCCCGATCGTGCAGGGGAAAGTAGATAGTGCATCTGCACTTATCTTTGCGGCATTAATTGGCAGCATCGGGATGCTGGTATTAATGGTCTGGGTGAATGCCCTGACGGCCTGGTTAACCTTAGCTTCATTAATCGGCTATGCATTAATTTATACGATGTATCTCAAGCGTGCTACTCCCCAGAATATTGTGATTGGTGGTTTGGCAGGCGCTGCGCCTCCTCTGTTAGGTTGGACTGCTTCAACAGGTTATTTGGATCCTCATGCCTTATTGCTCGTGCTCATTATCTTCGCGTGGACGCCCCCGCATTTTTGGGCCTTAGCGATTCATAGAAAAGAAGAATATGCACAGGTTGGCATACCTATGCTCCCAGTCACGCATGGAGAGTCATACACTAAGTTGCACATTTTGCTATACAGCGTGATCTTGTTGTTAGTAACTATTCTTCCGTACTTGACGGGTATGTGCGGAGAGATTTATTTAGTTTCTGCAGTGTTACTTGGCTTGCGCTTTATTCAGTGGTCTGTGCGCATGATTCGAAATCATCATAAGCATGATGCGATCAATACTTTTAAATTCTCGATCACTTATTTGATGCTGTTGTTTGTTGCGTTATTAGTTGATCACTATACATGGCCAATGATGGTCGCCATGTAATTTGGTTTGTGTGGAGGGCCGAGGGTTTCATTGCCATCTCTGTCCTCCACCAAAGATTCCTCTAAAACTCGTTTTGAGCTTCCAGGATTACCAAAATATTCGACAGGATGTCGCGCATATCTATGAGCGTTTTTGTTCTCGGAATTAAGTTGCTTAAACGTTGTTCTAGCTCCTCTACCTTCGGCACGATGCGACGAATTCCTTCAGTGATAAATTCATAGGGGTAGTGATGGTCTTGTATGCTGAGCTTATTAAGTTCGCCAATCTCTAACAAGAACATGCTGTGTATATCGTAAATGAAGTCTTTGTCTGTGATCGATGAGGCTTCCCAGTAAGCGTCATCTAGTAACTCACTAAAGCTCATGAATTCATTAATGGTATGGGCAATGGATGGGGTCGACACGCAATTCTTCCTCTTAGTTAGCCTTGGCCTCGCTAGATTAACTATAGCAGAGGCCAGAAGAAGCATTGCGTTAGATGATTATGGGATGGCGGATGCCGTGCCCTGATATGTATATAGTGGGGTTGGTTCGCTATCGATAATTTGTAAACCGTTTTCATCAAGAACCGGTTGGCCGTCAGCATCGGTTTGGTAGGTGATGTCGTAATTGGTGTCAGGCACAAATGTTAAGCGCACGCCTTCTGCCGCCGTTTTATCTGGATCGATCAAAGCTAAAGCATCGAGTACAGCTTGTTTCTCGCAATCCGTTGGGTTCTCAATAACCGTTGTGCCATCGGAAGCATAGATCGCTTCGTTATAGGTAGAGCCGTAAATGCGGACCTCTCCTTTAAACATGTCTCTAAGATCTACCTCAACACGCAAACGACGCAGTCCCGTGTGTGTGCTGTTTAGATCAAAACTATAGTCGGAGAACTTATTATTTTCTGACGCGCCACACTCTGCTGCCACTTCAGGCACAGTGGATGGAACTCGTGTTGGAATGCCTACAGCACAATCATCATAGGTTGTCGATGACACGTTATTTTCGTCAGCGACGGTCGTTGGATCGGTATCACAGTAGTCATTCTGATAATCGATCAATAGTTGACTCAGTTCTGTATCGGTCGCTTCATCAAATGAAAATCTAGCAAATTCTTTGTCATCGTCAGGGTGGTTGACGATCGCTTGTCGAACTTCTGGTTTGATGTAGTTGACGGCATCGTAGTCGCTTCCTTTTACTTGGAAGAATCCGCTGTATTGCGCGCGGTCACGTGTCTGGATGTCATCGAGTAAGGTTTCGCTGGTATCGAAAATGACAGACTGTCTCACGAGTTGCGTAAACGGACTGTATTCAATTGTGACTTCGCCAAAACCAATTTCCTTGAGTTCTGGATCGTCACTGTCGATAAAACGAATATTGCGGTTCGTGAATGTACAAAAGTCATCATCATCAATCGTGGCTTGTTTCACTCTCTGACGAATGCTATCAAATGCCGCTTCGGTAAGTACTAATTGCTCAAAGAAATCGAGTTGGTTGGTTGCGCTCGTGACTACTGAACCATCGTCTTCGTAATTGAGAAATTCATTAACGAGTCTTTTTATTTCAGTCAGTGCATCGCTCTCTTCCGCAGTTAATGTTTCCATTGGATCGGCGAACATCGTATTGATTGCGGTGTTTAAATAGAGTTGGTATGCGTTGGGGTCAGTATTGGCATCGACTTTATAGCGGTCTGCTCTAGGAACTGGAAAAGCAATATCTAGAGCTTGCCCTTCGGCACATTTTTGAGCAGTAGTTTGGAACGCTGGATCACAGGCGCTTAACAATAAAGCTGAACAGAGTGTTGCACTCAGCTTAAAGACTTGTTGCATATAGGGTACTCACGCACTTCATTTAGATTTTAAAGACTGCGCGAGTGTACCATCTTATACACGCATATTCTGCGTGTGATGGGTGATATTTGAATTGAAATGTGCGCTAGATCAGCTCTGAATCAAACGCTTGAAGGTCTCGTGTAAGATCAGTGCATCATTTGATGCGCGATGACGTAATAAATCCATGTCATTGATGGCTTGGTTATGGACGTCTTGCCACTTCGAAACTTGGTCTGCATCAAGCAAGGCGCTAATAGATTCAATTTGAAAGCTGTGTTTGATCCCTGAAGCTTTAAACAAGCGGTGAAGCCAAAAGCTATCAAAGGTCCACGCGTCACAATAAACAAAGTGATCACCTAAGAGCTCATTGAGTTCTTGCGCTACTTGATCGCAGTCTTGTCCGTTTTTTTCGAGCTCATCTCGACTGATCCCATGAATCTTAGCCGCTTTGCCAGACCAATCCTTCCAAAGTACATGAGGCTTAATGAGCCATGAGTGAGTGTCACCGTTAGGCATGCAAATGCCCACTTCAATTGGGTAGCTCGCAATAAGATCAAGGCTGGAGGCCTCAAAGTCGATAAATATAGGATTAACTGCTGTCATAATGGGCTGCGCTTAAAAAACTTTTGCTATGGTAGCCAGTGTTTAACATGCTCGCAATTGATCGTAGAAGATATATTCGAAAACTGCGAAGTGAACGCATCGGTATAGTAAGTTTTGATTGCGGAACAATATTCACAAGCTAGAATGCAGACCGAGCAATAAGGAGTGAACTATGAGTGATAAAATTGTCGTGATTTATTCTGGTGGAATGGATTCGTTTACCGTTCTCCATGACGCAGTAAGGACGGGTAAACAAGTTTATGCGGTTTCGTTTAATTATGGGCAAAAACATTCAAAAGAGCTGCATTACGCGCAAAAGGTGTGTGATGAGTTAGCTATCCCTCACAAAATCGTCGACATCACGGCTATCCATCAATTATTACTCGGATCTTCACTCACAGATGATATTGAAATTCCTGACGGGCATTATGAAGAAGAGAGTATGAAATCTACCATGGTGCCGAATCGGAACATGATCATGATTTCTCTCGCTGTCGGTTATGCAGTATCAATCGGTGCCGGTTTTGTTTACTACGGTGCGCATAGTGGTGATCATGCGATTTATCCTGATTGTCGTCCTGAGTTTGTCCAAAAAATGGCAGATGTGGCGCGTATTGCTAATTATGAGCCAGTCGAGATTGTTGCGCCGTTTCTTAACTCGTCTAAAGGAGAGATTTTAGCGCAAGGCCTCAAATATGATTTGGACTATGGCAAGACTTGGACTTGCTACAAAGGCAAAGAGAAAGCGTGTGGAAAATGTGGCGCATGCCAAGAACGTTTGGAAGCTTTTGAACTTAATAATGCGATTGACCCATTGAGTTATGAGTAATGACTAGATATGCAATGGGGGATCTACAAGGCTGCTACATTCAGTTTCAGGCTTTATTAGATAAGCTTGCGTATAGTCCTTCGCGCGATGAGTTATGGCTGGCCGGGGATCTCGTCAATAGAGGGCCTGACTCCCTATCCTGTTTGCGATTGGCGAGAGACCTCGAAGCGAGAATTGTTTTAGGGAACCATGACTTACATCTTTTAGCTTGTTACTATAGTGAGCACTTACTAAAGCGAAAAGATACTTTGCGCGAGATATTTGAGGCTAATGACTGTGACGATTTAATGGAATGGTTGCGCAAACAGCCCCTTGTACAAGTAGACGACGATAAAAAGCTTTTCATGAGTCATGCTGGCTTGCCGCATATTTGGAAAGTAAAAAAAGCAAGAAAATACGCCCAAGAAGTGCATGAAATATTAGCTGGCAATGATAAGAAAGCCTTGAGCTCTTACTTCAGTGAAATGTATGGCAACGACCCTGATGTTTGGGATAGAACTCTTGCAGGGCAAACCCGACTGAGGGTGATTACAAACTACTTAACGCGCATGCGCTTTGTTGATCAAAATGGTCGTTTAGATTTTTCAGTAAAAGAAGGTGTCGATAAAACACCTCATGATTTTAAACCTTGGTTTGCATACCCAGTTACGCATAAGTGGGTAACAATTTTTGGTCATTGGGCTGCGCTAGAGGGGCATACTGGAAGCCGACAGTTTCAAGCGATTGATACAGGCTGTGTCTGGGGTGGCAGTCTAACTGCATTAAATATCGATACGTTTGAGCGTGTCAGTGTCGAGGCTTGAAGTAAGCCAAATACGGATAAGAATTACAACGAAACATGAATCGTCTTTCATCAACTTTGCTAGCGATTAGCTTTCTGTCAGCAGGTTTGTCTGTAGCTTTAGGTGCGTTTGCCGCACATGCTTTAAAGCCCAGATTAAGTGAACGCATGTTAGAAGTGTTTCAAACTGGTGTTGAGTATCAGTTTAATCATTCGCTTGGGCTTATGGTGTTGGCGCTTTTGTTGACGCAGACGTCTGACTCGCTTGCTGGGAAAGCGCTGCAAAGAGCATCGGCATTAATGATCGCTGGTGTATGTCTATTTAGCGGAAGTTTATATGTATTGGCTGTTTCGGGAGTAAGATCTTGGGGCATGGTAACGCCAGTTGGTGGCGTTTTGTTGATAGCTGCTTGGCTTGTTGCGGCTTATGCAATGTATCGGATGAAGACTAAGAAACTCGGAGAGTGATTCTTTAATGGAAATTATGCTGAATGGTGAAGCTTTCCAATGTGATGATAACGCAACACTTCAAGATATCGCGAAAGCCATGTCGTTAGTTGGAAAACGTTACGCCATAGAGTTGAATAAAGAAATTGTGCCTAAAACTGAACATGAACACACGACGTTAAGTACGGGTGACATCGTTGAAGTGGTGCAAGCAATTGGTGGGGGTTAATCAGTGACAATGAATCAAATAGATACGGGTGTTCTGGAGGTTGCTGGCAAACGTTACGGAAGTCGTTTGTTGGTAGGAACAGGAAAGTATAAAGACCTTGAAGAAACACGTATTGCAATCGAAGCAAGTGGCGCAGAGATCGTTACGGTAGCGGTTCGAAGAACGAATATCGGCCAGAATCCTGATGAACCCAATCTATTAGAAGTTATATCTCCTGAGAAATATACGATCCTTCCCAATACGGCTGGCTGCTATAACGCGGAAGATGCCGTACGGACTTGCAGATTAGCGCGTGAGCTTCTTGATGGACATGATCTAGTGAAGCTTGAGGTGCTTGGCGATCAGAAGACGCTTTACCCAAATGTGGTCGAAACATTGTCGGCGGCAAAGACCTTGGTCAAAGATGGCTTTAAGGTCATGGTCTACACAACAGATGATCCTTTGATCGCTAAAGAGCTAGAAGAGATTGGTTGTGTGGCGGTGATGCCACTAGGTGCCCCCATTGGTAGTGGGCTCGGGATTCGCAATCCGCACAATATTCATATGATTCTTGAGAATGCGAATGTGCCCATTTTAGTTGATGCGGGCGTTGGTACGGCTTCGGATGCAGCGATCGCGATGGAACTTGGTTGTGATGGCGTGTTGATGAATACTGCCATTGCAGCAGCTAAAGATCCTGTGATGATGGCGCACGCAATGAAATTGGCGGTTGAAAGTGGTCGCGCTGCATACTTAGCGGGTCGGATGCCTCGTAAACTATACGCTTCTGCATCTTCACCTCTTGAAGGCCTAATTTAAGGTTGAGTTTAATTAAAATAACGAGGGTAGATAGCCACAATGGCCCCGGAAAAAAAACAAAAAGTGAGTAGAAAAGAGCAAATCCTTCAAGTACTAGCCAGTATGCTTGAGGACAATTTAGGGGAGCGTATCACCACTGCAAAGCTCGCGGTTGAAGTCGGGGTTACCGAGGCTGCGCTTTACAGGCACTTCCCGAGTAAGGCGAAAATGTATGAAGGCCTTATTGAGTTTATCGAAGAGACTGTGTTTAGCCGTGTGACGCGTATTAAGGCTGAGGGGCAAGGCTGTTTAGACAAGCTGCAGAAGATACTAACTTTGGTGCTTGCTTTTGCTGAAAAGAATCAAGGAATGTGTCGCATTCTTGCTGGTGATGCATTAGCGGGAGAGAACGAAAAAGTTCGGAATCGCGCCGAGCAGTTTTTTCAACGCTTAGAAACAGAACTCAAGCAAATTATCAAAGAAGGTGAGGCCCAAGAGGGTTTGACCAGACGTCTTAGTCCAGCGGCTAGCGCAAACTTGTTGTTGGTCAATGTTGAAGGGCGCGTTCACCAATTTGTTCGTAGTGAGTTCAAAGTTAAGCCAACGGCGCATTGGGTGAGTCATTGGCCGATCTTAGCGAGTGGCTTATTTCAATAGCCATAATTTAGGTTGTTGGGGCGAGAAGCGCTCGTGCTTGATCGAAGAGTGCGGGCGAACTTATCAATAAGTTCTTATCATAAATGGCCGCAGGAATATGAGCTGGAACTTCACTGAAATGGCCGCAACGTGCGCCTGCTTCTATAGCAATGACACGTGCCGCGGCAAAGTCCCATGGGCTTAAAGATTCAAAGTAAAAATCATGGCGGCCGCACGCAACCCAACAAATATCTAAGGCAGCACTGCCTAAACGACGTAAGTCTTGGCATTTTTCGAGCATAATGGTCACGCGTTCGAGTATCGGAGGAAGCGTGCTTTTGTCATAGGGGAAGCCCGTTGCAAAGACTGCTTTACGCAAATTTTGTTGGCCACTTATGCTTATAGCCTCTTCGTTGAGAGTTGCGCCGGCACCCTTTAATCCGCAAAACATTTCATCTAGGAACGGGTTGTATACGACCCCGCATTGCACATCTCCATCGCAAGCAAATGCAATACTGACCGCGACCATCTGCTGTCCGTGGGCATAGTTGACGGTTCCATCTATGGGGTCGATGATCCAAATTGGACTGCTTAAATCATGCCCGAGTGATTTGTCTGTGCAGGTTTCCTCAGTCAAAAAACGATGATCTGGAAACACTTCTTTAATGCGCTCAACAATTAGTTTATCTGCGGCAAGATCAGCATTGGTCACGAGTTCATGTTGATCTTTATATTGATGATCAAGAGAACCTTCCTCGCGTAATTGTTTAATCAGTTGTCCTGCTTCGAGCGCGACTTTTTTACTGAGTTGAAAGGCGGATTGGTATAGATCTGACATGCTGTTCTCTTTTTTTGTGCGCGAATGTTCACGATATAAGCCCGATATCCAGGAAATAAAGGTCTGGCTGTTTACAAATCATGAAATCGAGGTTAAGTTTGATCCCACTATGAAGATGAATTTGAAGCAAACTCGACCTCAAAACAACCGAATGACTTATCCGGCATCTTCTGCTGCGTGGCACTTTAGCTTTTATTTTGGTTATCACCAAGTTATGGTCGTGCCCAGCTAACTAAGCATTATAGGGAGGCCATCTAAGCGCCTCCGAAGAAGAAACCTCGGTAGGCGCAGCCCCCCGAGGTTTTTTTTTAGAAGGAAAACAACAATGAGCCAAGTTCAAGCCCAATCGAGCAATGAAGAAGCGGTAGCGATACTGACCCCTTTAATCAGCCCAAAAGCTTTGAAGGAATGTCTTCCTTTGAATGATGCGTTGTCTGATCAGATTTTTAAGCAACGTCAACAGGTGCAGGATATCGTGACAGGGGCAGATAATCGCTTGTTAGTGATAACAGGTCCATGTTCATTGCATTGTGATCAATCTGCAATTGAGTATGCCGAGCGTCTTGTCGCATTAAACGAAAAGTTCAGCGATAAGCTACTTATCGTTATGCGTGCCTATCTTGAAAAACCACGAACAAGTGTTGGTTGGAAAGGGATGTTGTACGATCCAGATATGGATGGCTCCGATGACTTAGGCGCAGGTTTAGAGGCAAGCAGAAGTTTGTTGTTACGCTTGGTTGAGCTTGGTGTGCCTCTGGCGACTGAAGCCTTAAATCCTCTAGCGATGCCTTACTTGGATGATTTGATTTCATGGGTAGCAATTGGCGCTCGAACAACTGAGTCTCAAACACATAGAGAAATGGCGAGTGCTTTACCGTGTTCAGTCGGGTTTAAGAATGGTACCGATGGAGGATTAGATGTTGCCATTAATGCATTAATTTCGGCGGCTAACCCTCATAGTTTCTTCTCGATGTGCCAAGATGGACAAATTAATCGTATGCGTTCGGTCGGTAATCCGTATGGTCAATTGGTACTGCGTGGCGGAAAACACGGGCCAAACTATGATGCGGTGCATTTAGCCCAGGCGAAGAAAATGATGACTGAGGCTGGTTTAATACCAAGTGTATTGGTCGATTGTAGTCATGAAAACTCCGGCAAGGATCACGCACTTCAATCGAAAGTAGTTGAAAATATTCTTGCTCAAAAAACTGCAGGGTGTGATGTGATTAAAGGCCTTATGCTCGAGAGCCATTTAGTCGAAGGTCGTCAGAATATTAGTGACACAATGAATTATGGGCAGTCGGTTACGGATGCCTGCATCGGTTGGGATGAAACGGATGCATTGATTGAGAAAATTTATACTCAGCTATAGCTAACTGCTATAACTGAGTATTTGCCATTAGCTCTGTTGCTTTTCACGAGCAATGGCACGGTATGCGATGTCGTCGCGATAAAACATGCCTTCCCAACTGATCGTCTTAGCAAGTGCGTAAGCATTGCTTGCCGCTTCTGAAACACTATCTCCGAGTGCTGTTGCGCATAGAACGCGACCGCCCGAGGTCACAACTTCACCGTCTTTTAAGCTGGTACCTGCGTGAAAGACTTTCTCTTCTTTGCTCGAAGACAGGGTTAACCCAGATATTGCGATTCCTTTATCGTATGCAGCTGGATATCCTCCTGCGGCGAGCACTAAACCTACAGCGGGCTTATCATGCCAACGAGGCGTTTGATCCGCTAGCGTTCCGTTAATAGCTGCGCTACACAGTGGTGCCAACTCAGACGCTAATCTCATCATGATCGGTTGTGTTTCCGGATCGCCAAAACGGCAATTGAATTCAATCACTTTTGGTTGACCATCAGGCGATATCATCAGGCCTGCATAAAGAAAACCGCGGTAACGATTCCCTTCTTCAGCCATGCCTTTTAAGGTTGGATTGATGACCTGATCCATAATACGCGCGTGAACTTCCGGAGTAACGACCGGAGCAGGGGAGTAAGCTCCCATTCCACCAGTATTAGGGCCTGTATCTCCGTTTCCAACACGTTTATGGTCTTGGCTTGTCGCCATCGCTATGCAGTCTTCACCATCCGCGATCACGATAAAGCTGGCTTCTTCGCCTTCTAAAAATTCTTCAATGACAACGCGACAGCCGGCTTCTCCAAATGCATTCCCTGAGAGCATGTCCTTTACTGCTGCTTCGGCTTCTTCAAGTGTCATGGCAACAATCACGCCTTTGCCTGCTGCTAGTCCGTCTGCTTTTACGACAATAGGTGCACCTTGTTCTTGTAAGTATGCGAGAGCAGGTTCTACTTCAGTAAAATTTTGATATGAGGCTGTTGGAATATCCTGGCGTGCTAAAAAGTCTTTCGTGAATGCTTTAGAACCTTCGAGTTGTGCTGCGGCTTGACTTGGGCCAAAGCAAGCGAGCCCTAAGTTTTCAAAATGATCAACGACACCCTCTACAAGTGGTGCTTCAGGGCCAATTACCGTGAGCTCGACTTTATTGGCGATAGCAAAGTCAGAGAGTTCCTTGAATGCTAGAACGTCAATGTTCACATTTTGGAGCTTTGTATCGTTCGCGGTACCAGCATTGCCGGGTGCTACGAAAACAGTTTGAACAGATGGGTCTTGGGCGATTTTCCAAGCGAGGGCATGTTCACGCCCACCGCTACCTACAACTAAAACATTCATGACTTCAGGCCTGTGGCATTGTTTCGAGGGGCGAAAGAATAGCGGAGTTGCAGGGCTGAATCAAAACGTGACCGTTTGTTCAAGAAAGCTAGAAGACTTGTGCTAATTGCTCAAGCTTTTCGCGCGCTTTGCCTTCGATCTTACAGGACTTAAGGGTTTGTTTGTCCATCAGTACAAAGGTATGTTCTGCGTCGACAACGTGTGTGTTGCCGCCATCGAGAAAGATAGACTGTTGTACTTTACAACTTGTTGTTCCGATGCGCATAACTTTCGTTTGAACTTCTAGTGCGTCTCCTAGAGAGCAAGGTCTACGATAATTGACTTCGGAGTTAACGAGGGTGAGTGCTAGATCGAGCTCAGAGAAGAACTCTACTGCATTGTAGTTTTCAAAAAGACGCCAGCGGGCTTCTTCCATGAAAGTGTTGTATGCACCAATGTTGGTATGACCATATTGGTCTAAATGGTAGCCTCTAACTTTGAAGCGTGAATATTCTGACACGGGATCACTCTAATAAAATGCTAATTTTCTGGATTATAGCGAATAAAATTAGTAACAGAGCACCCGTGCCAGATATTTTCTTGTTAGTGTCTAAAGTGTCTCATGCCGGTGAAGATCATCGCCATGTCATGCTCGTCTGCTGCTTGAATTACTTCTTCATCACGCATTGAGCCGCCAGGTTGTATGACGCATGCAACACCAGCTTCCGCTGCATTATCAATGCCGTCTCTAAACGGGAAGAATGCATCTGACGCCATGACCGATCCTGCAACTTGTAAACCAGCATGTTCTGCCTTAATTGCGGCAATACGAGCAGAGTTAACGCGGCTCATTTGGCCTGCACCAACACCGATGGTTTGAAGTCCTTTGCCGTACACGATGGCATTTGATTTAACCATCTTGGCTACCTTCCACGTAAACAGAGCATCGCGGAGTTCTTCTTCGCTTGGCTGACGACGAGACACAATTTTAACTTGCGCTAAGTCGATCATGCCTAAATCACGTTCTTGAACCAAAATGCCGCCATTGACGCGCTTATAATCCATTGCTGGTGCAGAGGTGTTGAGTTCTCCACATACGAGTAAACGAAGATTTTTCTTGGCGCTGATTACTGCAACCGCTTCGTCTGATGCGCTAGGAGCGATGATCACTTCGACAAATTGACGATCAACAATTGCTTGCGCAGTTTGTGCGTCCAAAGCGCGGTTGAAAGCGATGATGCCACCAAACGCTGACTCTGGGTCTGTCGCATAGGCATTTTCATATGCTTGAAGAATATTGTCTGCCTCTGACACGCCACAAGGGTTGGCATGTTTGACAATGACGCATGCCGGATTTTTGAATAGGCGCACTGTTTCTAGGGCTGCATCTGTATCGGCAATGTTATTGAATGATAACTCTTTGCCTTGCACTTGCTTGGCATTAGAAATACAGGCTTCTTGTATATTGCTTTCAACGTAGAATGCACTTGCTTGATGCGGGTTTTCGCCGTAGCGCATATCTTGTGCTTTGTTGAAATTTAAATTGATTGTACGTGGAAGTTTTGTGGTTCCGCCTGAGACAAGTTGACCGAAATGGTTTGCGATCGCACTGTCGTAGGAAGCGGTGTGCTCGTATGCTTTGATCGCTAGATCAAATCGCGTATCAAACAATGTGCACCCGTCGTTTTCACGCATTTCTTCAATAATGGGAGAGTAGTCGTTAGCATTCACGACAATATTGACGAATGCATGGTTTTTCGCTGCTGCACGAACCATTGTTGGTCCGCCAATATCGATATTTTCAACTGCATCATCCATTGAGCAATCTGGTTTCGCGATGGTTTCAGCGAATGGGTAAAGGTTTACGACAACCATATCGATTGCAGCGATATCATGTGCCTGCATGACTTCATCATCTTGTCCGCGACGACCAAGTATTCCACCATGAACTTTAGGGTGGAGAGTTTTTACGCGACCATCCATCATTTCAGGAAAGCCTGTATAGTCTGAAACCTCTGTGACAGGAATGTTTTCGCTTTGAAGTAATTTAAAGGTACCGCCGGTCGACAGCAGTTCAACACCAAGGTCTTTTAGGTTCTTTGCGAATTCAACAATGCCTGTTTTATCCGAGACACTTATTAGTGCGCGCTTTACAGCAACAGGGCGAGCGTTTGTTGTCATAGTTACTTCCACTTTTTACTTGTCTTTAAAACGAAAAAGGGCGAGAAAATCCCGCCCTTGTTTTGATGCTGTTTACAGTAGACCGTACTGCTTGAGTTTTTTGCGCAGAGTGCCTCGGTTGAGACCCAGAAGCACAGAGGCTTTGGTTTGGTTGTTGCGCGTATATTTCAATACTTGCTCTAGAAGAGGAGCTTCTACTTCTGAAAGTACGAGTTGGTAGACGTCTGTAACAGGCGCGCCGTCTAGTTGAGCAAAATAGTTGCTCAGCGCTTTTTCTACCTCATCACGTAATGTTGTGCCGCCATCAAGCAATGGGGCGTTTTGTGATGGTTGGATGTCTTGGTTGTCGGCTAGCATCTCAGAACTCATGCAGCTTCATCTCCTTGGTTGTTCGATCGCTTAAAATACTCGCTTATCGCGTTAAGTTGATCTTGTGTTGATTCAATAGTGTTAAAAGTCTTTCTGAACGCTTTACCATCTATCCGAGTTTGAAAATACCAAGCGACATGTTTTCGGGCAATTCGCACGCCCATAATGTCGCCATAAAAACAATGCAATGCACTTACATGGCGCAACATAATATCCTGTTGCTCCAAAAGCTCTCGCTGCGGAAGATGCTTCCCTGTTTTTAAAAAGTGCTCTATTTCCTCAAATATCCAAGGTTTTCCTTGAGCGGCTCGTCCTATTAAAAGTCCGTCTGCGCCGGTGTAGTCGAGAACAGCTTTCGCTTTCTCTGGAGAAGTAATATCCCCATTAGCAAACACCGGAATTGCTAGGTTTTCTTTCACTTGTTTTATGGTGTCGTACTCAGCTTCTCCGCGATATGCGCAAGCTCTAGTTCGGCCATGTATTGCCAACGCTTGAATGCCCGCCTCTTGCGCTATTTTAGCGATTGTTAGGGCATTCTTATTTCCTGTATCCCAGCCTGTTCTGATTTTCAGAGTGACTGGAATATCGACCGCATCCACTACGCTATGAAGAATCTCTTTAACAAGTGCTTCATCTTTCATTAACGCTGACCCAGCTGCTTTATTACACACTTTCTTTGCAGGGCATCCCATATTGATATCAATAATTTGGGCACCTTGCTCCGCATTGAGTCGTGCGGATTCGGCAAGCATCTGAGCGTCGCCGCCGGCGATTTGAACAGAAATTGGCGCTTGTTCACCCTCATGATCAAGGCGATGTTTGGATTTGCGTGTTTTCCAAAAGCTAGGATCTGCGATGACCATCTCGGAGACAGCAAGTCCCGCACCATATTGGCGACACAATTGACGAAAGGGTCTATCGGTGACACCGGCCATCGGTGCTAGCACTAAATTATTTGCTAATGTGTAAGGGCCGATTTTAACCAAAACGTTTGCCGATGTGTCGCTCAAAAAAGGACGCAAATCATACTCTTCTGTTGCGTCCGATTAAAGACGGTGCAAGCGCTTTTTTTTGGTTATATTTTGTGCGGAGTGGTTGACATTTGAGCGGCTAAACGTTCTAAAAATGTTTAACCGCTCGTCTTCTTGGCAGGGAAGAAACGAATTTTATAGTTCACTGCTTGTTTACCAGGATCTTCTACCTCAAGCGAGATGTGCATGGCTTTCTCTCTTTGCATAGACTGCTGAGCAAGAGTGTCATCATTAAGATATGTTTTCGCTTCTACAATTTGTTGTGCAATAGTTTTGCCGTTGATGTCCGAAAAGTACATAGCAAGGCGCGGAAACTCTTGGTCAAAGTCTGCGGTGTTAGTAAGCACGACATCAATGATTAAAGTGTTTGCCTTGAGAGGGTGGCTTCTAACGACCAAATTGCTACTTTTTATGGCTTCAAGATCAACAAGCTCAGGCAGTTTGCAGCCTAGTTTTTCACATGCCAATTGAAAGCCTTGTTTTGCTAGAGGATATTGCGCCAGACGTTCATAGTGAAACCACGCGATCTGTGCAGCGAGAACGGCCGTCAAGGCGAGACACGCTAGTGTAATGACGCTTTTTCTTAACCAGCTTCCTCTGTGAACGGTTTGTTCTTCCTCGTAATAGAAGTCTATGCGTTGAGGTGCATCGTCGGCAGATGGTTTTATTAGCTCATCATTAGTGTGGGATGTTTTTTGAGGCTCTAGATCTAAGCTGGGTTCTTGCTTAAGAGGCTTCGTTGGCGTGTCGTCTTTTAATATCTGGGCTGTCCATTCTTCGTCTTTGCTATCAGCCACTTCTGAGTGGTGTGCAGCTTCAGATGAGAATGCGTGTGCGCCTGAGCTATCAATTTCTTTTAAAGAATCGCTAAGCTGAGAATCATCGAATAAAGACTGTTTCTTTGCGCTCTCTTTCTCGTCATCAGAATCTTCAAAGATAAGCTCTTCGTCATCGGTCTCGTGAGTATGTGATTCGTGTTCTGTGCTTGGTGTTGGAATTTCGCTTGGTGTGTCATCTTGCGATTTAAGCGTTTCATTTCCGTTCTGAGGGATTAGGTAAGCGACAGCATCAAATACTTCCATGCAAGCTCCGCAGCGGACTTTGCCAGCGGCTGCAGAGAGTTGCTTTTCGCTTACTTCGAAAGTTGCCTTACAGTGAGGGCAGCGCGTGTATTGCTCAGAACTCATGCGCAAACTTATCCTTGTACAGAAAGTAAAAAAATTCTTTATTATCTGCAGTGTAGCGCGTTTTTCTGAAGCTGTGTAATAGCTTTTATAACTATCTTAATCCTTCTTGGTTCCGCTCAAGCGCGACCAGTCATCCATGTAATTTACGGCCTGCATTTTAAAGTGAGTGCCATAATGTTGCGATAAATCTTCGGCTTGCTCTCTGAGGATGCCAGAAAGCGCAATGCTCGCATTTGCTTTACATAGTCCCGAAAGATGCTCTCTGAGGCTGTAAAGTGGTTGTGCAAGAATATTGGCTACTAATACGTCTGCATGAATGTCTGGACAATCATCCGGTAGGTAGCATTCTATAGCGTCAGCAGATAATTGATTTCGCTCCGCGTTATCTTTCGTCGCAATAAGTGCTTGAGGATCGTTGTCGACAGCAATTACACGTGAAGCGCCGAGAAGTAGCGCTGCGATACCGAGAATCCCAGAGCCACACCCATAATCGATCACAGTTTGGCCTTTTAAATCTTGTGCATCTAACCATTCGAGACATAAGAATGTTGTTGGATGCGTGCCTGTTCCAAATGCTAAACCCGGGTCTAGCATCAGATTTACTGCGTCGGGCTCAGGTGGCTCGCACCAGCTAGGGCATATCCACAAACGTTTGCCACAAGATATGGGCTTAAAATTTTCTATCCATTTTCTTGTCCAGTCTTCATTTTCGAGAATGTCGACTTGTAACGACGGAAAGTCTGTATCGGGTAGATAATGATGAAACACTTCTTTAGCGATGCTTAAGGCTTGTTCCATGTCGGTGTCTTGCTCGAAAAGCGCGGTGAGAGTGGTGTCGTCCCAAACTGGCATTGTGCCGAGCTCCGGCTCGAGTATTGGTTGGTCTGCACCATCTTGCATCGTTACAGACACAGCTCCACTCGCTAACAAACCTTCTTCTAGCGCTTCGATGAGTTGCGGGGCAATTTCACTTTTTACTTGTATCCAGTTCATTTCTTGTTCAACCGCCCGATCTTTGCTGAAGGAGTTTTTCTAAGTAATGAATATTAAAGTCAACATTCATAAAGCCTTCGTCGTTAGCAAGTACTCGGTGTAACGGTGCGTTTGTTTTGATGCCATCGATAACCAGTTCGTTAAGTGCGTTGCGTACGCGATTAAGTGCTGATGTTCGGTCTTCGCTATGGCAGATAACTTTAGCGATCAGAGAGTCGTAATACGGTGGAACGGAATATCCGCTGTATAGATGTGAGTCGACTCGAACACCCATGCCGCCGGGCGCATGAAACATGTTTATCGTTCCAGGGCAGGGAATAAATGTTTTCGGATCTTCTGCGTTAATACGACATTCAAAGGCATGGCCTTTAAATTTGATCTCTTCTTGGGTGTAGGTCAGCGACTTTCCTCCAGCGATCTTCATCTGTTCTTTGACTAGATTCACGCCGGTGATCATTTCCGTTACAGGGTGTTCTACCTGTATACGGGTATTCATTTCGATGAAATAGTACTTGCCGTCTTGATATAAGAACTCAAAAGTACCTGCGCCTCTGTAGTTAATATCGATACATGCTTTAACGCAGGCATCAAACACTTCTTGGCGAGCAGTTTCGTCGACATTTGGTGCCGGTGCTTCTTCAATGACTTTTTGGTGACGTCTCTGCAAAGAGCAGTCTCGATCGCCAAGGTGAATGGCTTTGCCTTGACCGTCCGCGAGTACTTGGACCTCCACATGGCGAGGCCTATCGAGGAATTTTTCTAAGTAAACGGTATCATCGCCAAATGCATTTTTTGCCTCTTGCTTGGTAAGGGCAATTGAATTAACTAGTTCTGATTCTTCGTAGACAACGCGCATTCCGCGTCCACCGCCACCAGAGGCTGCTTTGATCATCACCGGAAAACCGATAGATTTTGCGATCGCTATTGTGTCTGCTGTGTTGTCACTCAGTGGGCCGTTAGAGCCTGGAACCGTTGGTACACCAGCTTGATTCATTGCTTGAATTGCTGAAACTTTATTACCCATTAGTCGAATAACATCGGCGCTAGGGCCAATGAAGGTAAAACCACTGCGCTCAACTTGTTCAGCAAAATCAGGGTTTTCAGCAAGGAATCCATAGCCTGGGTGAATAGCATCTGCGTTAGTCACTTCCGCGGCAGCGATAATCGCTGGAATGTTCAGATAGCTTTCCGTGGGTTGATTTCCGCCAATGCAAACGGATTCATCGGCAAGCCTAACGTGCATCAGGTCGCGATCAACTTTTGAGTGAACTGCAACGCTATGGATACCCATTTCTTTACACGCACGCAAAATCCGTAAAGCGATTTCTCCACGGTTTGCGATGAGTACTTTTTTAAGCATAAGGTGAAGTTTTCCGTTATGAGATGCTGAATAGCGGTTGGTCAAACTCTACCGGAGCGCCATTCTCTACTAATACTTCTGATATAGTTCCATCTCTATCGGCTTCTATTTGGTTCATCATTTTCATTGCCTCAACAATGCACAGCACATCGCCAGTTTTAACTTGCTGACCTACTTGTACAAATGGAGGCGCCTCAGGAGAAGGGCTTCTATAAAAGGTTCCTACCATTGGCGAGTTAATGCTTGGAAAAGCTGTTCGCGTCTCTTCAGGGGTGCTCGCTGGTGCCGCTGGAGCTGCAGCTACAGGAGCTGGCGCAGCAATGACTGGTGCAGGGCTTGCAACGACTGCAGGCGCATTTGGGTTGCGGCGGGTGATCTTGATGGACTCTTCGCCTTCTTTGATTTCGAGTTGCTCGACATCTGAGTCTTCAATTAACTCGATTAACTTTTTAATTTTACGGATATCCATAAATAAACTCTCTTGAATTCTTTGCTATTGCGATGCGCGAATAGCGGCTTCTACTGCCGCATCGTAACCGTGCGTACCTAAGCCGCAAATAACGGCAATCGCTTTATCTGAAAAGTAGGAATGGTGCCGAAAACTCTCACGTGCATGAACGTTTGAGATATGTACTTCATAAAACGGTAAGTCGCTTGCTAACAGAGCATCACGTAGAGCAACGCTTGTATGTGTAAAGGCACCAGGATTGATCACAATGGCAATTACGTCTGAATTTCTGACTGCATGAATGCGATCAATTAGCTCGTGTTCTGCATTGCTTTGGAAGTGCTCAATCGTTGCTTGATGTTGTTCTGCAATAGCGTTTGTTCTGGAAACAATATCTTCTAGTGTTTCTGAACCATATATTTCAGGTTCTCGCTTCCCTAGGAGATTTAAATTTGGGCCATTTAGAATAAGAATTGTTGGCATGAAGAGCACTCTTTTTTAAGCAAAGCTAATGATGCGCCAATTCTAGTGCTCGCTGTGCAACTTCGCAAACTATTCCTGCAAGATAGCAGCGAATTTAGCAAATTTACGGGCTAGTTTTGCTTATTTTGCGTGAGATTGCTTGTCAGATAATTGCTGTTTTATAGCATTTACTAACTTAGATTGATCAGTTGGTTTGGTGAGAAATGGAGTGGTGCTTAACTCTTGAGAGTTTAGGTGTACGTTCGGGTCTTCCTCTGCGGAAAGGAAAATAATAGGGATGTTGCGCCATTGAGTGTGCTGGCGTACTAATCTCGCAAGCTCAACCCCTGTGCACTTGGGGAGAATAACATCTAGTAAAAGCAAGTCTGGTTGATTCGTTTCGATAGCATCGAGTAAAAGTTCGGGCTGGCTAATCGCTGTACACATAAAGCCAGCATTTCCTAGCACATTTTCAAGATGCTTTAATTGAGATGGAGAATCATCAAGCGCCAGAATTCTTGTTTTGGGGTCAATGTCGATATGAAAAGCAGTATTAAGAGCTTCTTTTAGTGACTTAGACGTTAAGTTTTCATCGATGAAAAAATGGCCGCCAGCTCTAATTGCATTTAGCTTTGTTTCAAATGACATCTTGTTATCAGAGAAGAAGATTACTTTGCTATGCGGATTGGCTTGCAATATTCTCTTGGCGAGACTGACGCCTTTGCCTTTTCCTTTAAAATCGACATCGATAATTGTGCAGGTTCCAGCATTCACATTTTCCATCGAAAATGAGAGTATCGGTATATCGCCTAATATGGCGCTTTGTAGCGCCTCGTTTTTGCTTGAGCTAACCGCAAGTAACACTTGCTTGATTTGAGTAGTGTTTGGTTCGAGAAGTAATTCGACTTCTATTTTTAGCTGTTCTTCTATCAAGCTAATTGCTTCTTTCATGCCCTCTTGTGCTTTGTGTGATGGGCATTCTTCAATTTGACCGAGCTTCAATAAAGAGCTGATTTTCTGTGCTTGTTCAGAGAAAGGTTTGTGGGGTAGCTTGTTCGACAACTTGCTGAGTTTTTCTGATGTATCCAGCAATGTGCGATTTTTGCTTGTATTGCGCCATTCATTCTTCGAACACTGTTCATATAGTTCAACCGCCGCCTCTGCGTGCGAGCTGACTCTTCGCGCGATATAGCTACTCAACTGCTCGCGAAGTGCGGGTTCTGCCATAGTTTTATTAACCTGATCCCAGCATGAAACAATTGTCTTGCTAGGCTTCTAAAATTTGTTAGTCTCTAGAAGTTATTATTGCCCACATTTCATATCTGTCTACGTGAACATATGAAATTGCGAACTGAATCGTCTGTGTGACTCTGTGATGGATATGCAAATAACAAATAAAAAACGGACTCTTAAACAGCTTGTTCTTATCTCTGTCGGGCTATTGTTCGTGGCGATGATTGCCCTTAGCGCTATATTCAGTTTTTCTGCCAGTAAGCATTACGTCCAAGAACAGTTAGCAAAACATTCGCAAGAAGCAGCGACATTTTTGGGAATAGGCTTGTCATCTATTAATGAGCAAGATAGTGGTGTTGGCCGAGAAAGGCTCATTGATGCCATGTTCGATAGTGGCGATTACCAGTCAATTGTTTTACGAATTAATGCATCTGATGAAGTCGTTGAACGAATGCTGGACGTAGAACAAACCAAAGCGCCACTCTGGTTTGTGGGCATGATCGATTTGCAGGTGCAAAGCGGCGATGCGGAGGTGATGTCTGGCTGGCAAAGGCTGGGAAGTTTGAAGGTCGTTTCTAATTCCGCGCTCGCAATCGACAAATTATGGGAGCGTTTTGTTGTTCAATTGATCTTATTTGCAGGCTTATTGATTGTTGGGCTTTTATTACTTTACAGCTTGCTTCGTTATTTATTGGCACCGCTAGTGCAGCTCGAGCAACAAGCGCAGCGCATTGCTAACCGATTTTTTGAACAGCCCCTTGAATTACCTCCAACGCGTGAATTGGACTCCGTTGCGCGTTCAATCAACGATATGGCTCAGAGCTTGAAAAAAGTATTCGATGAGCAAATCGATGATATCGAAAGGCTCCGGGATTTATCACGATTAGATGATTTGACGGGATTGTTTAACAGAGAAGGCTTTGATGCGCGTTTGAAGTCTGACTTAGTTGGTCGTTCTGTGACAGGCGTGGGGGAGTTAGTCTTAGTCATGTTAAATGACTTTGAGTCTATTAATCTGTCTCACGGGCGTCAGACGGGCGATGAGTTATTGCAGGAGATTTCTAAGCTACTAAAAGAACTTTCTGCCGAATATCGTGGCGCATATTGTTCAAGAAGATCTGGTGCGCAATTTAGTGTGTTTTTATCGGGTGTTAGTGTTGATTGTGCTGAAACCTACGCCCAGAAACTTCTTTCTAAAATTCAATCTATTCCGGTCTTACGTCAAGGTCTGAAAGATGACTGGGTGAATGTTGGTGTGGCGGAAGTGAGCGATGCTGAAACGGTATCGGGTTTGTTATCGAAAGCGGATATGGCGTTGCGACAAGCTCAGTCTAAAGGAATTTCGGGCTGGCAGCGTTACGTTGATTTAGAAGAAGATGGCGTTTCTCAAGAAGTTAGGCAAGCCAACCATTGGCAATCTATTTTACAGGATGTATTGCAGAATAATGCGCTTGTATTGCATGAACAGCCGGTACAGAGTTTGGTTGATGACTCGATTAGTCATAAGCAGTTACTTTCGCGTATTGAGTTAGATGGCGAGATGATTGTTGCGTCGACGTTTTTGCCGATGGCTAAGCGTTTTGGCTTAATGGTTAGGTTCGATGAAATGATTGTCGAAGCCGTATTTGCGGCTTTGAATAAGAGCGATAGTGATCAATCGATGCACTACAACATCGCTCTTTCTGAAGCAGCCATTGCTGATACTATTTTCATGGAGTGGTTGATAGAGCATCTTCGACAAAATCAGTCTATTCTTCATCGGGTGACCTTTGAAGTTCCTGAGCATGCTTTAGGTTTTGGCGAAGAGATACTTCTTAAGCTCTGTGAGCTAGGTGATTCTTGGGGCTTCGGGCTCTGTATTGATCGTTTTGGTGTTTCATCTATTCCATTTACGTATTTAAAGCGTGTTCGAGTCCGTTCGATAAAAATAGACACGAGTTTTATTAGGGATATTCACGAGAACCAAGAAAATCAGTTTTTCTTGCGCTCGGTCGTACAAATCGCGCATAGCCAAAATATTCAGGTTGTTGCCATAGGTGTCGAAAGCGCAGCTGAGTTGGCTGTTTTAAAAGATTTAGGTGTTGATGCTGCGACTGGCTATCAAATTTGTAAGCCGTCACAGGCTCAATTCTAGAAAGAGAGTCTCTTACATGAATAAACAAAAGGGTTTATTGCTACTTGTTCCGATTTATTTGCTTGTCGTAGTGGTGCTCGGCTTTTGGTGGAGTTCTGAACCTGATGTTCCGGACTTAGCATTGGTTGTAGAGCAAAGAGCGGGAGTCACGCTCTCTGATGCGCCCATTGGTGTGGCAACAACTGCGAGTCTTATTGAGTTGTCTGATACTTTGCTCGAAAAGCCTGGAGGATATTTATCAAACGATTTATTCCTGCCGGGCGTGTTTCTGGACAATATGCCTAGCTGGGAGTTTGGGGTTCTTGTTCAAATACGAGATTTATCTAGGGTGATGAGAAAAGACTTTAGTCGCTCGCAAAGTCAGTCCCAAGAGGATGCAAGTCTTAAGTTAGCAGAGCCGCAGTTTCACTTTGATAATCGTAGTTGGATTCTCCCGGCTTCAGAATCTGAATATCGCACAGGTGTAGCAGCTGTTGAAAACTATCTCAAACGCTTAGCGGATGAATCAACTCCTAATGCACAGTTTTATGCGCGTGCCGATAATTTAAGCGCTTGGTTGTCAGAAGTTGAGAATAGACTTGGGGGGTTGTCTAGGCGTTTGAGCGAAAGTGTGGGGCGCCCGAGTTTGGATCTGGGGCTTGCCGGAGATTATTCTGCTGAGCAAAGTACCTCGGGTGAAGGCTTTAAAGAGTCAAAAACATCTTGGTTTGACATCGATAACGTATTTTACGAGGCGCGCGGCACAGCTTGGGCGTTGATTGTGATTTTACGTGCTATGGAACACGACTTTGCAAAAGTGCTTGGCGATAAAAATGCTTTGATTAGCCTGCGCCAAATTCGTTTGGATTTGGAGGCGACTCAGAATACGATTTGGAGTCCGATGATTCTAAATGGCTCGGGGTTTGGTGTGTTGGCGAATCACTCTTTAACGATGTCATCTTATATTTCTAGAGCAAGCGCCGCAGTCATTGACCTGAGAAATCTCTTGCAGCAAGGCTAGAATATTGTTCTAGCTCACGTCTTGACTGCTTGATTTGTGAACGACTGTGAAGTTTCGTCCTGCTTCACATGTTTAAATTCATCTCTCCATATAATGTTGGTTTATTTCTTAAACAGGACGCATTGCCTCAATATGTCATACCAATGGCGCTCAATTTTCCCATCGATTATTCAGAATGCTGCGTTTATCGCGCTGGGTGCTATTGCCCTTCCTGTGCATTCTGAATTGGCAGCGCTTTCTGATAATGATTTATCAGAAGTAGATGGTGCTGGTATCGGGTTTGTGATGGAAGACTTTGCGTTTAGCCACGGTAATGACTCTTCTCAAGGTAACGTTTTTCGGATTACCGGCATCACCGACTCTGATGGTAATCCGGTCAATATTAATGTGAATCAAATGTACATCGCCCGAGCAGGAAGTGAGTATGGCGATGTGATAGAAGGCGTGAATTTAGGTCGCCTAGATAATCCCTATGAAATAGATTTGCTTGATGGCAATGATATTGGGTTGCCGGGCAAAGGTGTGTTGGAGATTGCGGCGCCAAGAATGGTTGACTCAACACTTGGTTATGACTGTTTGGATCCTAGCGCGGCGCAAGGCTCGGGAACATGTGCGAGTCGACCTGCTTCCGTTGATTTCGAGGCGGGAGAGCGACCAGATATTGGTTTTGAGTTGGAAGTGAATGTTGCCGGGCAGGCGCAAACTCACTTGAACATGCATGCGCACAGCGCGGTATTTGATGGTTCATATTTGCGTCTTTGGGGAGAAGATTCACGTATGGCTGCAGAGTATCGTTTGAACTTTTATACGCCAGCGCTTGAAATCTCTACCTGTGCGGTCGCGAGTTCTGCGTGCACATCCAAGATTAAAATGAGCGATTTCAAACTAGAGCTAGCGTTAGGGAATACCTTTCAGCCTCTTTATATCGGTGTAGATAATACGACTGGTGGTTTTAGTTTTCAGATTGATCAAATGACGACGAACTATCTTGCGAACATTGACCCTGTGAGTGGGGCATCTGATGGTTCTGCGCAGGGCGATATCGCGTACGCTTTTTATGAAGACTACTACTCCAATCAAGACTATCGTTCCGATATTTATGTTGGTGATATAGAAATAGGTGGTACAAGCCTTGGCTCGGCTAAAATCGAGGGCATGCTTATTCAACACCTAGATGTTCGTTTTAGGGATTTGACGCCATGATAATTCTTTCTAGAACACTACTGTTTGTATTCACGACTGCTTGCTTCCCCGTTATGGCAGAAATGAAGTCTATTGATGATGGCGACTTGTCCGAAGTCACTGGACAAAGTGGAGTGTACCTAAGTGGTGACATCTCGATTAACGAGAACGGTGGTCCGCTTTCTGATAATTATTTTGGTGCGTGCACCGACGCGACTAAATCGTGTGGGGCGCGTATTGCCTTGCAAACAGAGCAGGATGGTGGCTGGTTTGTGATTGACAACCTTCGAGGCGGTATTGCCTTTGAAGGGCTCACTATGAAGATTCGTGATATTGATTCTGGATTTGGTGGTGATGGTGCTTTATTCAATCGTGAAGTACTAGAGATTGGTTTGCCGGGAACAATTCGGTTTGATGACTTCCAGTTTACTTTAGCGGGTAGTGCAACGGAGCGCCCGTCTGATCCGGGGTTTCAGCAGCTCGACCTTTACGGGGTTGAAATGAGTGGTGAAGCGACACTAAAAGGTAATTTGTTAGTGTTTCCAACGGATTAAACCATGCGCATAGTAACCTTATCCCCCTTTACTTTTTTAATGCTTGCCCTCTCATTAGCGGTGCCTGCCTATGCCGAAATGCAAGCTTTAGAAGATGACTTCTTGTCGGGAGTTAGTGGGCAGTCAGGTATCACATTAAATCTAGAGAGTAATACCACGATTCAAGAGTTTGCTTACTTCGATGACGGTAATGGTATAGCTTTTGAGGGTTTGCGTATTGGTGGTTCTGGAGGAAGTGATGATTTTCTTAAGATGCAGATTCTTGTCGACATCTTGGAAGATGGAACGCTGTCACTTGATTACACAACGGATTCGCTTGAATGGGATGGTTCTACCTTCTCTCCGGTAGGTAATCAAGCGCGTGTTGAGATTCAAGATATTCGATTCATTGAAGAGGCTGGCGACAGTGTTGGTTCTAATCTATTGGGTACCCCAAGTTTAGGTGGGTTGTATTTAGATTTTGAATTGGATGGTTTAACAGAGATTAGTTCTAACGCCACAGCTTACGTTATTGATACGGCCTTTAGTTTAACGAATGGGCGTCTTGGTTATAGAACAAACGGAAATGAATTCTTTTTAGACGGTATGAGCATTGACTATATCGCGCCGGATGCCACGTTGGCTTATAACCCTACCTCTGGAAAATTCGAGTACGTAGCATCTCAAGTGGATCTTGAATTGCGTGCTGATGCCATACGATTAAGCACTAATGCCAACAATAATGGTGTGTCTAACGATGTAGATAGCGGAGTATTGCTGCCGAGTTACGGAAGTCTTTGGTCTAAGTTAGCGTTGAGTCAATCTATTCAGCTAGGTGCCGGTGGTCGGGATGGCGTAGAAGGCTTTAATTTGGATACTCAGGCAACAATTTCTAGTTGGGATTTGGCTTGGGGTGATGATACCGATTGGTCTGATATCGGATATTGGTTCGGCGCGTTAGGTGGTCAGGGCACGATTGCACTATCGAATTTAACTGTCGATGTGCTAGCGAGTGATCGTCATGCAGGACTCGAGTCGACACGCGATTATGGTGGTGGATTGCAACTGGGCTTTGATAGTTTGCAAGCGGCTTTGTTCTTTGATGCGGTTGTGCTGGGTGAGACCAAATCTAATATCGATGCTTACAAAGTCGATAGTGCTTTACCTATTAAGTCGTTGGGTAGTCTTGGCGTGAACTTACTGCTAGCCGATGGTGTCTATGACTCGGTCGCACGAACAAATGCAGTTGTTTTGCAGGCAGGTGGTAATGTCGACGCTGGATATCAGGGGCTTCGTTTGGATACGCAGTTCAGTTTAATCAGTCCTAATAATGAATCAAATTTGGTATACGTCGATAATGGTTTTGGCCTGATGTATAGCGGCTTAGAGGCGTATGTAGATGGTGATATAACTCTTGATGTCACTGCGGATGGCTTGCTAGGTTCGACTCAGTTTTATGATGGTCTGAGAATAGGGTTCGAGGATCTAGATTTTGCTTATCGAACCGAAGGGTTTCGTTTAGGTCGTGTTTCGGATGACGGTACGAGTCTGAAGTCTCAGGATTTATCTACGTCTTATAGTATTCCTGGTGTATCGGGTGCGTTGTTTGGTTTGGGGCTTTATCCTGAGTTGAGTGGTCGATTAAACGGGCATATCACTTTGGGGCCGGGCGGTCGTTTTGGTGATGAAGGTATTACCATCAATGCAGATATTGAATTGCGTGATGGCTTAATGGCTACTTATAAGGAATCTGATGGTAGTGGTTTCTGGTTGGCAGGACTCGATATGGATAAGCATCTTCGTGACATGCTTCTTGACGTTACTGAAGAGGGTTTGCGAATTTATGAGACAGAAAGTTGGTCGCGACTAGATGTCACAGACTTTAGATTAGGTGATCGGGCAACTGGTGCGAGCTTTGGGCGCATGGTGCTGGAGACATACGAACAAGGATCTGAGAGAACAATTTCCGCAGGCGGAGCTGGGGCTGTATGTGTTGGTGGGCAAGGGAGCGATAGCGCGTCGTGTCAATCTGATGGTGGTCGATGGTCTGATAGAGGGGATCAAGGCTTAACGATTGCATCGGCCAGATTTTTTAAGGATAGCGTTGAAGCGGAAGGCAAGCGCAATCGCTTTACGTGGGAGACTGGTCGCTCTGGAGAAGGTACTGCCGGTGTTGTGAATGACACTGGTATTAAGTTGGTGTTTGATAACTTTACGACCAATGATGGTGACGGTGTAACAGATTCATTTGGTTTACGAACCGATCAGAATATTGATGTTGCGTCAGCGTATGTGCGTAAAAAGTCAGATGGTGCTGACAGCAATGGTGTTGTAGGTAATAAAGGTGATGTAAAGGTGATGAATCCCGATGGGACGTACCGATATGTTGCACCGGCAGATTTGACACCAGAGGATTGGGATAGTTTGCCTGTTGGTCTTGCTTTACGTACCCGAACCCAACTTAAAGAGTTGGATTTCGGGTCTGTTGATCTAGTTCATTCATCTGGGCAGTCAGCTACCTTATTGCATGGTTTAAAATTGCAGAATGTTGATATCACGAGTGATATCACAATGACTCCGTTAGATTAACGTCTGACTTACATTGCACCGCTAAAATTTTCCTCGTTATAATTCTCATCCTTATTCCTTGATGAGATATCTAATGCACCTTTCAAATTTAATTTCAGTGCTTGCAGATGGTGAGTTTCACTCTGGTTCAGAGTTAGGTGAGCGTTTTGGTGTCAGTCGTACGGCAATTTGGAAGGCTCTTGAGGGGCTTGAGGGTCTGGGCCTTGATTATGAAAGTCATCGTGGCAAGGGGTACCGTCTTCTTTCGCCGATAGATTTGCTGGATAAAAGTAAGATCTTAAATTTTGTGTCTGATAGTCATCATGCAGACGCTCAGATTGAAGTCGTGGATACCTGTGCCTCCACTAATACTGACGTCCATTCGATTTCGGCCAATCTTCCTTATCGTGTTTTATTTTCTGAGCAGCAGAGTGCTGGGCGTGGCCGACGTGGCCGAGATTGGGTGAGTCCTTTTGGACAGAATCTATATTTCAGCGTGTGCTTCGAATGGTTTAAAGGGCCTGCGGCGCTTCAAGGTCTGAGTATTGTTGTTGGGATTGCATTGGCGCAAGTGTTGAAAGGATTGAATGTCACTGATGTTGGTTTGAAATGGCCGAATGATATTTGGATTAGTGACAAGAAAGCGGCAGGAATATTGATTGAGCTATCCGGCGAGGCTACCGGTAGCTGGCTGGTAACCATTGGTATAGGAATGAATGTGAGCATGAGTGAACGTCAGGCAAGTCAAATTGATCAGCCTTGGACTGCGATCGCTCAGCATGTAGACGTTGAAAGAAATGAATTGGCGGGTCGGTTATTGGAGAGCCTGCTGAATAATATGTCGATTTTTAGAGAAAAAGGGTTTGAGGCATATGTCGATGAGTATGGAAAGTTTGATGCGCTAAAAAATCGTTCAGTGAAAGTGATTGGGCCTGATGTAGAGGGCGTTGCTTTAGGTGTTGATTTGCAGGGCGGATTGCAGTTAAAGGTAGATGATGGAGTGAAGGTGTTTCATTCAGGTGAAGTGAGTGTGCGTCCAATATGATTCTGCAATTAGACGTTGGGAATACTAGAGCTAAATGGCGAGTGTTTGATGGTGATAGGGTATTTGGTCGCGGCGCAGAGTTGCAAGAGAATCTGTTAGATGTGCTATGCCAACAGTTGCCAAATGATGAGGATCTCTCGGTTCAGGTAACTTCGGTTGCCGGTAATCGATCGCTCGAAGATCTCATTAATTCATTAAAGTGCCGTTTTAATGTGTCTTCTATATATATAGCTCGCTCCGTAAAGCGTATGGGTGAAGTCGAATTTGGCTATAAAATTCCAGAGCATCAAGGTGTCGATCGATGTCTTGCGATGCTTGCGGCTTACTCAAAGTGCTTATCGGACTATAAGGGTGTCGTGGTTGTCGATGCCGGAAGTGCTTTAACTGTTGATGTTGTGAACTGTGATGGGAAGCAGGTCGATGGGTATATTGCGCCAGGCTACTCTATGCTCCGAAATTCTCTGTTAGGGCAGACCTCAAAAATTGAAGATGGCTATGCCAATAGTGATTGTGAAGGCTTATCAACTTTACGTTGTGTGAATGGTGGTGTTTCGCTTATGTTTTCAGAGCTTATAAAGAAAATAGAGCGTATGGCTGTTGAGTCAAAGTATCGTCTTGTTATAACTGGAGGTGATGCGGATTTGGTTTCAGAGTCTGTGTCGTTAGATTGCGCTGTGTCCGTTCCTGATCTGGTTCTCGACGGTCTCGCTTTAGCGCAAAAACAAGGTGTGGGATTGTGAAGATTGTCCTTCTTTTGTTTACCGTGAATGTCGTGTTCGCTTTATGGCAGTGGTCAGAGGTGAGAGGTTCTTATCAGCCGGTTGTGAAATATGCTGTAGGGGACGGGGTAGAGCGAATAGGAATCTCTGAGTCGGGTAGGGGCTGTTTGTTGTTAGGGCCTTTGAGTGACCAGCAAGAAGCGCGTGATTTTTTAGTAGCATTGTCTGATGCAGGTGTTCGATCAGACTTAATTGAAAGGCAAGAGGAGGTGGCTCCAAGATACTGGGTGTATTACGGGCCGTTCGAAAGCTATGCCGAATCCCTGAAAAAGCAAAAAGAATTTAATGATAAAGGGATCGATAATTTTATTATTACTGCGCAAGGTTTGTATGGTGCATTGTCTGTTGGTGTGTTTGAAAATATTGATTCTGCACAGCGTATGCAGGGTTATATGCGCGACAAAGGCTATATGACATCAATTCGCAATATCTTCGACTTCGAAAGTGTCTGGTGGGTACAGGTTTGGTTGTCTGATAACTCTAGAAATCGTATAAAAATCAGTCAGATAGCTCAGTCTTTGGGTATGGTTATAAAAAGTAGAGATTTTTTTTGTAAAACTGTTGCATCCGAAAATTCTTTCACTTAGTATAGCGGCCTCTCGAAACAGGGGTGATTTAGCTGGTGTAGCTCAGTCGGTAGAGCAACGCACTTGTAATGCGTAGGTCGGGGGTTCGATTCCGTCCACCAGCTCCATTCTTTTTGAGGTAAAGAGGGTCTTTAGATTCTCGCTTTTGGAGGGGTTCCCGAGCGGCCAAAGGGATCAGACTGTAAATCTGACGCGAAAGCTTCGGTGGTTCGAATCCACCCCCCTCCACCAATTTTTTTGTGGCGGGTATCGTATAGTGGCTATTACCTCAGCCTTCCAAGCTGATGACGAGGGTTCGATTCCCTCTACCCGCTCCATTTAATTATACAAGCGCTCATATAGCTCAGTCGGTAGAGCACTACCTTGGTAAGGTAGAGGTCACCGGTTCAATTCCGGTTATGAGCTCCATATACAGTTTTGCGTGGTCTGCGCTCATTGCGGCGCAATGTCACTCATCGAGCGATTCTATAGGAGATGTTCGGATGGCAAAAGAAAAGTTTGAAAGAAGTAAGCCGCACGTTAACGTTGGAACAATTGGCCACGTTGACCACGGCAAAACAACACTAACAGCAGCACTTACTCGTGTATGTGCAGAAGTATTCGGTGGTGAGAAGGTAGACTTCGCTAACATCGATAACGCTCCAGAAGAACGTGAGCGTGGTATTACAATCGCAACGTCACACGTAGAGTACGATTCAAACGATCGTCACTACGCGCACGTTGACTGTCCTGGACACGCGGACTACGTGAAAAA